>NZ_JBDNFF010000204.1:0-9939 GCF_041689975.1 Gemmatimonas sp. | reverse complement strand
GTGCGGCGTCCGCCCGACTTCTACAAACACATGATGGAGGGCGAGACGGCGGCGCTCAGCAGCATGCCCGAACTGGTGCGTAAGCTGCTCGGTGCGTATGAAGGAGTGCGTGGCTATCACATGCTGCCCGGATCCACCGATGCGGAAGACGGTGAGATGCTTACGCCCAAAACGCTGCCGCGCGCGCTGGCCGAGGTGGCGGGCATGACGCACGCCGCCGCGCTGTCGCAGGTGGCGCTGTTGCCCGAAGAACATACCGATCGCGGGCACCTCTTCCCCGAAGGCAAGCTCGATCAGGATATGCAACAGGTCGATCTGCGCGACCGCAATTCGTGGCGATTGCTGATGCATGAAGTGCCGAGCGTGGAACTGCTGGAGGTGCAGCTGGTGAACGCGATCGCGCCGTTCCTGCTCAACGCGCGACTCAAGCCGCTCATGCTGCGCACGCCAAACCGCGACAAGCACATTGTGAACGTGTCGGCGGTGGAAGGACAGTTCTATCGCAAGTTCAAGACGACGCGCCACCCGCACACGAACATGGCCAAGGCCGCGCTCAACATGATGACGCGCACCTCGGCCGCCGACTACGAACACGACGGCATCCACATGAACGCGGTGGATACCGGATGGGTGACGGACGAGGATCCCGTGCACATCGCGGAGAAGAAGGTAGCCGAGCATCGCTTCCATCCGCCGCTCGACATCGTGGACGGCGCGGCGCGTATCGTCGATCCGATCATCAATGGTATCAACACGGGCGAGCACGTGTGGGGCAAGTTCCTCAAGGACTACACGCCCACGGACTGGTAGCGCTCACAGATGGCCGAACCCACGCAGTCGTTGCCGATCGATCGTCCTGCCATTCCGGGATTCCGCCCCGTGCCGCACACGGGCGTCATCTACGTCATGGACCGTGCGCGCCAGTTGGGCTTTCGCCCGGGAAGCACCGAATGGTGCAATCTGGGACAGGGGCAGCCGGAAACGGGCCCCTTGCCGCACGCGCCGCCACGGCCGGCCGACGTGCACATCTCGTCGGACGACTACGAGTATGCGCCAGTGGGTGGCATGGAGGGGCTACGACGCGCCGTCGCAAACCTGTACAACGCGCGCTATCGCGTGGGGAAAGCCTCGCAGTATGGCCCCGAAAATGTGTGCATCTGCGGTGGTGGCCGTGCCTCGCTCACGCGTGTGGTGGCGTCGCTCGGCAACGTGAACCTGGGGCACGTGCTCCCCGACTATACGGCCTACGAAGAGCTGCTCGAGATATTCGGTTCGTTCAGCGCGATCCCGTTGCTGCTCGAACCGGAAACCGGTTACGCGCTCTCCACGCGTGATCTGCGCCGCGAGATCACCGGCCGCGGACTCGGCGCGCTGCTGATGTCGAATCCGTCCAATCCCACCGGACGTGTCATGCGCGGCAGCGCGCTCGCGTCGGCGGTACACGAAGCGCGTGATCTCAAGTGTTCGCTCATTCTCGATGAGTTCTACTCGCACTACCTGTGGGATGAGGCCTTGGTCTCGGGCACCACGGTGAGTGCCGCCGAGTATGTGGACGATGTGAACGTCGACCCGGTCGTGATTCTCGACGGCCTCACGAAGGGCTGGCGCTGTCCCGGCTGGCGCCTGAGCTGGATCATCGGTCCGGCCAGCGTGATCGACGCGGCCACCAGTGCCGGCAGTTTCCTGGACGGCGGCGGCAATCGTCCGCTGCAGGACGCCGCGTGCGAGCTGCTGGAGCCGTCACGCGCACGGTCGGAGGTGATCGCCATTCACGAAGCCTTCGCCCGCAAGCGTCGGCTGTTGGTGGACGGCCTGCGCGCTGCCGGCCTCACGATCGAGCACGAACCCGATGGTGGCTTTTATGTGTGGGCCAGCGTCGCTTCACTGCCGGCGCCGCTGAACGAAGGCGACGCGTTTTTTGAATCCGCGCTCAAAGAGTACGTGATTACGGTGCCCGGAAGCTTCTTCGACATCAATCCCGGTAAGCGCCGCGCCGATCACACATCGCGATTTCGGCAATATCTGCGCTTTTCGTTTGGCCCCGACGAAGCCAGCGTCACGACCGCCGTGGAACGGATCAAGGCCATGGTCGCGCGCGCTAGCGCGTAGGAACAGCAACCGCAAAAATAAAACTGGTTCACGCGAACTTCGCGCGAACGCAGTGGCTGTTGTAGTTGTAGTTGTAGTTTTAAAGGTTCAGCCCGCGCAGATACTCGAAGTTCGCCTTAGCACTCGCCAGTTCATCAGCGGCGCCTTCCTGCTCCACGAAGCACGGCTTCTTGGCCAGGTCGGGCACCGCCGCAAGAAACGCCCGCAGATCGAACGTGCCGGCACTGAGCTCCGTATCTTTGATGTGGTCGGCCACGACGTTCTTCAGGTGAAACGATCCGATCCGGTCCTTGTAGCGGCTCAGGAAGTCCAGCGGATCGCCGCCGCCCATCAGCATGTTGCCGACGTCGAGCTGGAAGCGCACGAACTTGGGCTCTGTGCGCTTGAGGAACAGCTCGAGCGGAAACTCGCCCTCGACCTTTCGCTGGTGATCCGGCTCGTTGTGCAGCGCGAGCCAGATGCCAGCCCGACGCGCCTCTTCGCCGGCCACGTTGAAGCGGTCGGCCCAAATTTTCCAGGCATTTATGGATCGCTTCGTTTCACTGGGAAGGCTGGGCACCACCAGGTACTGGTGTCCAAGCAGCTTCGCGGTGCGCAGACTCTCCGACCACTCGCTGAGCAGCGTTTCGGGGGCGATGTGGGCCGAGGTCGCGGTGAGCCCCTCGGCCTTGAGCGTCGCCTTCACTTGGCTCGGCGAGCGATCGAAATTCTTGAAGCTCCAGAGGAGCTCCACGTCGGTGTAGCCGATGGCGCGGATCGCGGCCAACGTTTTCTCCGGGTTCTCCTTCATCGCCTTGCGCACGGCGTACAGCTCGAGACCGATCCGGTCCAAACGGCCGGCGTTGGCCGCCGCGCCACTGGCCCCGGCGGCGCGGGAAGAGAGCATCGCGCCGGCGCCGAGGGCACCAGTGCCAAGGGCGGCGAGGAAGGAGCGACGGGGCATCGGGTTCGTCATGTCTTGAGGTTACCGGCAAAGAGCTGAACGCGCGACAGTGCGGGCGCGTAAACTTTCCGTGAGTCTCTCCCACCCCCGGAGCCGAGCATGTTTGTGATGTCCCCCCGTCGGGCCACGTCCCGTCTGTCTATCGCGCTGGTCGTCGCAGCGCCTGCGATTTTGCAGGCACAGAATTCCAGCACCGGTTGGGATGCGCAACAGATCCTGCGCACCGAGTCGTTCGTAAAGCCCCCCGAGAATCTCGTGCGGATGATCACGACGCCCCGCGTCGATATCTCCTTCACGAATGCGAGCCCCGATCGTCGCTGGTTCCTGCGCACCTCGGGCAGTGATCGCGGCGACATCAAGGCGTACGGCGCACCGCACCTCTGGCTTGGTGGCGTACAGGTCGACACGCGGGCCAATCGCGCGCGGTCGCTGACCACCAGCAATCGCAACGGCCTCACGCTCGTGGACCCGAAGACCGGTACCACGCGCGCCATCAGCGTGCCGGCCGGGGCGTCGATTTCGTCGCCGGTGTGGTCGCCGCGCGGTACGCATGTGGCATACATCGCGAACTTCCCGACGGGCTCGTACGTGTACCTCGCTGATATCGCGAGCGGCAAGTCAGCACAGCTGTCGCGTCGCGCGCTGCTGGCCACGCTGGTGACCACCATCGAGTTCACGGCCGACGGCCGCGTTATCGCGGCGGTACTGGTGCCGGAGAATCGCGGCGCGGCTCCCGAGCACGGCGCCGGCGGCATCGAAGACGGACCGCAGGTGCGGCTCACCGACGCGCGCGCGGTACCGCAGCCGGTGCATTTCAGCCTGCTGCAGGATCCGCATGACAAGGCCCTGCTTACGTACCACACGAAAGGCCAGCTCGCGCTGATCGACGTGAACAGCAAAGCGGTGCGTGCGATCGGCGCGCCGGCCACGATTCGCGATATCGATGCATCGCCCGATGGGGCCCTCGTGCGCGTCACGCGCATGACCGAGCCGTACTCCTATCTCGTACCTGCATCGAGCTTCGGGTCGGTCGAAGAGCTGTGGGACGCCAACGGCCGTGTGATCACCACGCTTGCCACGACGTCGTTGCGCGAAGGCGCGCCGGCCGACAACGGTGACGCGACCGTGGCACGTCGCGGACTTGGCGCCGATAGTGCGAAGCGCAACATCCAGTGGAACCCCATCGGGACGGGACTGCTGTACGTGCAGACGGGGAAGATCGTGCAGTGGCAGGCGCCGTTCGGAGTGAACGACACCACGGTGCTGTATCGCGGCAGTGCGCAGCTGTCGACGGTGTTGTACAGCAGCGACAGCAGCACGATGTTCGTGACCGATAGCGGTGCCACGATCGCGGTGCGCGTGAAGGACACGTCCAAGCGCTACAACCTCGGTCGTACCGTGTCGCTGCCGGCTGCGATTGTGGGTTTCGGAGGTGGTGGTGGTGCGAGCCGTGGCGCTGTGGACTCCACGCAGGGCTCGGTGTTGCTGCGCACGGGCGCTGGCGGACGTCGCTACGTGCTGCTGGCCAAGGACAGCAAGTCGATCGCGCTTGCCGGTACGCGTGCGTACGGGGCCAAATGGGTCACGCAGGCGCCGCGTCCCTGGGTCGACAAGCTCGATATCGAATCGAAAGCCCGCACACGCGTGATGGACAGCCCAGCGAACATGTACGAAGAGTTCGTGGCGCCGCTCGACGACGACCTGTCACAGTTCATCGTGACGCGCGAGTCGAAGACCACCATCGTCGACGCCTGGCTGCGCATCGCCGGCAGCACTGACGCCAAGAAGCTCACGACCAATCTCGACGTCGCCCCCGAAGTGACCGGCGCGCAGTTCAAGCGACTCGAAGTCACACGCCCGCGCGACGGCACCAGGTTCTGGGTCGAAGTAACGGTGCCTCGCGACTGGAAGCCCGGCACCAAGCTGCCCGGTGTGATCTGGTTCTACCCACGCGAGTTCACCAGCGCGCAGGACTACGATCGGTCACGCTTTTCCACGAACATCAACAAGTTCCCCGAAGTCCCGTCGGCGCGTCCGGCCACCGCCACCAAGCTGTGGGTCAGTCAGGGCTACGCGTTCATCGAACCCGATATCCCGATCTTCGGCGATGCGGGCAAGATGAACGACAACTACACGCGCGATCTCAAGGAGAATCTCGACGCCGTGCTCGACGCCGTGGTGGAAGCCGGCTTCGTGGATCGCGACAAGATGGGCATCGGTGGTCACAGCTACGGCGCGTTCAGCACGGTCAACGCGCTCACACTCATGCCGAACTTCAAGGCGGGCATCGCCGGCGACGGCATGTACAACCGGACGCTCACACCCTTCGGCTTCCAAGGCGAGCGCCGCAATTTCTATCAGGCCCAGGACACGTACCTCGACATGTCGCCGTTCCTCCGGGCCGACAAGATCTCCGGTGCGCTCCTCATGTATCACGCAATCGAAGATCAGAATCAGGGTACCGATCCGATCAGCTCTCGCCGCATGTTCCTCGCCCTCCAGGGACTCGGCAAGCAGGCTGCGCTCTACATGTATCCCTACGAAGATCACAGCGTGGCCACGTATGCCAGCGACCTCGATCTGTGGGCGCGTTGGGTGGCGTGGATGGACACGTATGTGAAGAACCCGAAGCCGGCGCAGGCCAAAGCGGCACTCGTTCCGTAAGTTTCCGTGGTGACGACGCCACCATCTCCGCACTACTTCGCCAGCGCCGACGACTTCCGGCTCTGGCTCGAAACCGACCACGATTCGCATAGCGAGTTCGTGGTCGGTTTTCACAAGGTCGGAACCGGCACGCCGTCCATGTCGTGGACGGACTCGGTGTGCGAGGCGCTCTGCTTCGGCTGGATCGACGGCGTGCGACGGCGCGTAGACGAGGCGCGCTATTCCATCCGTTTCACGCCGCGGAAAGCGGGCAACATCTGGAGTGCCGTGAATCTGCGGCATGTGGAGACGCTGATCGCCGACGGCCGTATGCGCCCAAGTGGGTTGGCCGCCTACCGCGCGCGCACCGACGCCAAGTCGAATGTGTACGCCTTCGAGCAGGCCGAGGTCGCGTTCTCGGTCCACGACCTCGCGCAGTTCGCCACGACGCCGCACGCGCTCGCGTTCTTCGACCAACAGCCACCGTCCTATCGGAAAACGGCCACGTGGTGGGTGATCAGTGCTAAGCAGCCGGCCACGCGCGCCAAACGGCTGTCGCAACTGATCGCCTGCTCGGGGAATGAAGAGCGGCTCCCGCAGTACCGGCGCTAAGATCGGGTTCGCGTAAAGAGCCTCCTTGCGTCAAGGTTTAGTCTTGCCTAATTTTGGTTTATGCCAAAGCGATTTCGGATTATTCGTACGCTCACGACTTACGCTTTGCTCGCGACAGCCCTCTCGGCGACGGCTCTCTCGGCCCAGCGCGCCCCCGCCGACAGCGCCAAGCGCGACACGAGCGCTCGCGCGCTCCCCACGATGCAGGTCACCGCGACGGCGGTGGCCACCGAGGCCCGCCGCATCGCCCAACCCACGGCCCTGCTGAGCGGCGCCGACCTCCGACGCGCGAATTCCGCCTCGCTCGGCGAAACGCTCCAAGAGATTCCGGGCATCCGGTCGCTCTCCATGACCACCGGTATCGGGAAACCCGTGATCCGCGGCCTGACGAACAATCGCGTGGTCACACTCGCCAACGGCCAGCGCACCGAAACGCAGCAATGGGGGCACGATCACTCCCCCAACGTGGAATCGGCCGACGCCGAACGCCTCGAGGTCGTGAAGGGACCGGCCAGCGTGTTGTACGGCTCCGACGCACTGGGCGGCGTCGTTAACGTCGTGCGCCGTCCACTGCCGATCGCCGACAACGGTGCGCGTGTCACGCGCGGCCGTGTCGCTACCGCGTGGAACAGTGCCGCGCATTCGCCGTCGCTCACATTGGTGGGTGAGGGCGCGAGCCCCCTGGGTGCGGGCTCACTCGGTTGGCGTGTCAGCGGCACCGGACGCCGTGCACTCGACCTGCGTACACCGAGCGGCATCGTGTCGAACACCGGCAACATCACCGGCTATACCGAAGGAGCACTGGGCTGGCAGGGGGCGCGCGCCGATGTCACCGGCACCGGTTCGCTACGCGATGAGCGTATTCAGGTAGCCGACGACCCGATCACCGAACCGAACTACACCGGTCGTCAGCAGATTCGCACGCTGCGCGGCACGCTCGACGCCAACGTGCGCCGCGACGGTCAGCGCCTGCAGTTGCAGGCCGGCTTCGAACAGAATCGGCGCGCGGAGTTCGGCGATGAGCGCACGCAGGACGTCGCACTCGGACTCCTGTCGCGCTCGGCCTCGGGGTTCGCACACTGGCATCATACGCCGATCTTCGGCGCCACCGGTGTGTTCGGCCTGGCCGTGCAACACACGCGTTTCACCACCTTCGGCAACGAAACGCTGATTCCCGACAACACGGCCCGATCACTGGGCGTCTACGCGCTGGAAACGCGCACCATCGGCGAATTCGCCCTGTCCGCGGGTGCACGCCATGATTGGCGCACACTGTCTACGCCGGGCAACCGCGTGCTCGAACTCGGGGCCACCGATCGCGCGTTTTCCGCCACCACGGGCACGCTCGGTGCCGTGTATCGCCCCACGTCGCCGTTGTCGGTGGCCGTGAACGTGGCGCGTGGATTCCGCGCACCGAACGCGTCCGACTTGTTCGCCAATGGCTTTCACGAAGGCACGCGCGCCTTCGAGATCGGTCGCGCGGATTTGCGGGTGGAGTCGAGCGTGAACGTCGACGCCGCGCTCCGACTGCATACCGCTCGCGTGACCGGTGAACTCACCGGCTACGTGAATCGCATTCGCGATTACATCTACCTCACGCCCGTCGGCATGCCCGGCCGCGCCCTGGATTCGCTGCAGATCGAACAGGGAAACGCGCGATTGGTCGGCGCGGAATTGGGAGTAGCGGTTTCACTCTCACGCACGCTGTCGCTGCAGACCACGGCCGACCTCGTACACGCCACGAACACGAGCGACGACACGGCCCTGCCCTTCGTGCCGCCGCCACGCGCCATGCTCACCTTACGCTGGGACGAGCGAGCGCCGGGCCGACATGCCTCGCTCTCGAGCGAGTGGAATACCAAACAGACGCGCACGTTCCGCGACGACTTCGCCCCGGCGGCGTGGCACGTCGCGTCGGCGTCGGCCGGATTGAGCCGTCTCACACCGCGTGGCCTCGTGTATGTGGACGTGAGCGTACGGAATCTGTTCGACACGCGCTACCGGGATTTCATGTCCCGCTACAAACACTTCGCGGACGCGGCAGGACGCGCCTTCGTGGTACGCGTTTCGGCTGATCTGTAACGTGCGCGTGGGTTGAGATCGTGGTGCGTTTACGCTGCGTTCTGTGAAACGACGCTTGCATCCGGGACCGGCATGCGGGTCGGGCGCGTGGTCTCCCCTTCGCGGCTTTCATGCGTGGGGATGGCCACGCGCCGTGTAGCCGTCTCCCCCCCCCGCGCCCTCGCCCGTGCATCCGACACGTGCGCGGCCATCCCCTCACCACCGGCGTGTCCGCTCGGGACGTTTGGCGCACCCCTTGCCGCGGCACCGGCATCGTGCGCGTGCGCTCCGCCCGGGACTGTCACCGCCAGGGCGCGACGGGGGTCCCTGCAGCCGCCTCTGCGGGGGAGGGGCCGGCGCCGGAGCGAAGCGACGGCGCGCGGCCATACCGAACGCCACACCACGCGGCCACACCAAACTCCACTCCGTTGCGGCGTTACGCCGGGTGCATATACGCCGCAAACAGCGCGACCATATCGGGCGGGATGCGCGTGATGCGTCCCGTATCGCGGGCCAGCAGTGTCCAGAGCGACCGGGCACGGGCCAGCACGTGGTCGTCGGCGGTCCGCACGATTTCCGTGTGTCGTTCGAAGCGCCGGGAATCGACCGCGCCGATCCACGTCCGCGCCATGATCGCGTCGCCCAACACCGCCTCCCGCCGATAGTCGATTTCGTGCCGCGTGGCCACCCAGCCATACACGGCCTTCATCGCGTCCGAGGCGCTGGCGTTCCAGTGGGCCAGCGCTACGTCGAAGATCCAACGCAGGTACACCACGTTGTTCACGTGGTCATTGTCGTCGATATCCGCCGGCAACACCGTGATCGGGATATCGAACACCTGCAAGCCATGTTTGGCGAACGACATTCGGGGGGAGGGGTTGAGGTCCTTGGAGCTGGAGCGGAACTTAGCACGATGCGATTCTCATCGGGACGAACCCTCCGCGAACAGCTCGCCCATGCCGTGACCTTTTTCGGCATGTCCGGCGTCGGCAAGACGTCCCTCGCCGGGCTGCTGCAGAAGCACGACTGGTTCCAGTACTCCGTCGACTATCGCATCGGCACGCGATACATGGACGAGCATATCGTCGACAACTTCAAGCGGGAGGCGATGCGTAATCCCTTCCTGCACCAGTTGTTGCGCTCGGACTCGATCTACATCCGCTCCAACATCTCGTTCGAAAATCTGAGTCCACTGTCGACCTATCTCGGCAAACCGGGCGATCCGGAGCGAGGTGGTCTGTCGTTCGACGAGTACCGGCGGCGTCAGGGGCAACATCGCGTGGCCGAGATCCGGGCGCTGCTCGACGTGCCCCAGTTCATCGAGCGCGCGAAGGAGATCTACGGCTATTCGCATTTCGTCTGCGACTCCGGTGGTAGCCTCTGTGAAGTGGTCGATGCGCACGACGCGCAGGATCCCGTGCTGCGCTGTCTCGCCGATCACACGATGCTTGTATACATTCGCGGCACACCGGAGCACACGCGCGTGCTGGTGGACCGATTCCGCGCGCATCCGAAGCCGATGTATTACAACCCGGCGTTTCTCGACGCGAAGTGGGCCGAGTACAAAGCGC
>NZ_JBDNFF010000203.1:0-11444 GCF_041689975.1 Gemmatimonas sp. | reverse complement strand
GCGCCCTTGGCCGTCGAGCCGTTGTTGCGGCCGATCACCCCGCCGGCCACGCCGCCGGCCGTAGCACCGATCACGGCTCCCTTCTCCTTCTGATTCAGGCTCGCACAACCAGATACGGTCGAGCTGGCCACAATCGCTAGCAACAGCAGGCGCGTGTTCACACGGCCGGTATGTTGAGTTGTCATATGCATCCCCTTTCAAGTGTGTACCTGTAGGAATGGCATACTTCATACCACGGCACGGTGACCGCGTTTTCCCGTGACCGCCAGCACCACCAGGGTGAGCAGATACGGCACTGCCAGGAACAGCTGGTACGGGATGCCAGTCCAGCCCATCGACTGAAAGAGTGTTTGCAACGACGTTGCCGCGCCGAACAACAGGGCCGCGGCGGCCACGCCAAGCGGACGCCACCGTCCCAACACCACGATCGCAATAGCGATAAAGCCGCGTCCGGCTGACATCCCCTCCACGAATGTCCCCGCCTGCGCCAGCACTAAGGTGGCACCAGCCAAACCGGCCATCGCGCCGGCAAAGAGGACGGCTAGCAACTGAGTCCGCCTTGGCGAGATGCCTGCCGCGATCGCCGCTTCGGGATATTCGCCGACCGCGCGCAGTGCCAGCCCGGCATGTGTTCGCTGCATCCACCACGCCAACAGCGGGGCGACGAAGTAGAGCACGTAGGTCACGAGAGGCTGCGCGAAGAAGGCGCGGCCGATCAGGGGCAGCGACGAAAGGACCGGCAGTGCATGCGTGGCCGCCGTTGGCGTGGTCAGCGCCACGCCTCCCGCGCCGTACACCGTGCGATACACCGTGCCCGTGAGCCCGAGTGCAAAGAGCGTGATGGCGGTGCCGGTGATGATCTGGTCGGCGCGCAGCCCCACCGCGAAGAGTGCGAACAGGGCCGCTACCAACAGCCCCGCCACCGCGCCGGCCGCAAATCCACCACCAACGCCAATGGCTCCGGCCGCAATCGTTGCGCTGAGCGCTCCCGCGATGATCGAGCCCTCGAGCCCGATGTTGATCACACCGGCTCGCTCGCTCACGCTTTCGCCCAAGGCCGCATACGCCAGCGGCGTGGCGGTGCGCACCGTAGCCTCCAGCAGGCCGGCACCAACCGCCAGGGCGCTTATACCGACGGCGCTCACACCAACGGTCACGTCTTGCATCATGTGCCCGCCTCGTCCGCGCGTGAGGGACGCCAGCGGTCGGCCGCCAGCACCAGCAGTATCAGCAGCGCCTCGACCACCGACACGACCACACTCGGCACACCGGCATCGCGCTGCATCGCGTTGGCACCGGCTTCGAGCGCGCCGAACAGCAGCGCGGTGGCCAGCACGCCCAGCGGATGCAATCGCGCCAACAACGCAACCGCGATCGCCGTGAAGCCGTAGCCTGGCGAAAAGTTCTCGTACAGCGCGTACGTGATGCCCGTGTACTCCACCGCGCCCGCCAACCCCGCCAGCAGGCCGCTTACGAGAAACGCCCCGAACATCGTGCGCGGCACATCGATACCGCCAGCGCTGGCCGCAGCCGTTGGCGCCGCACCCACCGCGCGTAACCGGAACCCACTCGCCGTGCTGCGCAGCCACCACCAGACGCCGATGGCGACGACCATGACCAACAGCACACCAGCGTGCAAACGCGTGCCCTCGAGCAACACCGGCATTTGAAGCTCGGGCACGAGCGTCGCCGACTGCGGATTCACACGCGTCGGTTCCTGCAGCGGACCGCGCACCAGCCATCCGGTGAGATACTGCGCGACGAAATTCAGCATGATCGTGCTGATTACCTCCAGCACACCGAATCGCAATCGCAACGCTCCCGCGATCGCCGCCCACGCGCCGCCCGCCACCGCGCCGACCACCAGCATGACGGGAATGCCGATGAACCACGGCACGCCGACGAGTGTGCCGCTGATCGCCGTGGCCGCCGCCGCGCCGACCAGCAGCTGTCCTTCGGCGCCGATATTGAGAATGCCTGCGCGGAACGCCACCGACACCGCGAGTCCCGCCAGCGCCAGTGGCACCATGCGAACGATCGTGGCGGACGTGATCGCGTAGTACGACCCGAACGCACCGCGCACCATCGCCGACAAGGCGGGAACGACGTCGTGTCCGGTGGCAGTCAACAACACGGCCAGCATCGCGATCGCCGTGGCGAGCAGCACCAGGACTCGCGCCGTCGTGGCGGCGAATACGCGTCGCGTTGTCATCCGTCTGCTCCCAACGCGACAGCGGCATCACCGGCGTCACCGCTCAACATGGCGCGTCCCAGCACGTCCCGATTCTTCACACTCTCGATCAGGGCGCCGTCGTGCATCGCGAACACACGATCGGCCAACAGCACGACTTCGTCGAGATCACTGCTGTAAACCACGACCGCCATCCCCGCGTCGCGTGCTGCACGCAGCGCCTGATGTACCGCATCGGTGGCTACGAAGTCGAGCCCGCGTGACGGATTCTCGACCACCAGCGCCTCGCGCGCCGCTTCGAGCTCGCGTCCCAGCACGAGCTTCTGCTGGTTGCCGCCGGAGAGTGTTCGCGCGCGTGCGTCGGCACCGGAGGCGCGCACATCGAAGCGCTGCAGTAAGGCCGACGTGCGCGTGCGGAAGCTGTTCCAGTCGATCACGCCGTGGCGCGCACCAGCGCCCTGAAGCGCCGTGTTCTCGAAGAGCGGCGCGTCCAGCATGAGCGCATCACGATGTCGGTCTTCCGGCACGAATCCGACGCTCCCGGGAATGGTGCGCGTGCCTGATGTGGGCGTCAGCCGTCCCGATAGCACGCGCAACAGTTCATGCTGTCCCGCCCCTTCCACGGCGCCGATGCCCACGATCTCGCCGGCGCACACTTGCAGCGTGGCCGACCGCACGCGATCCACACCGTTGGCATCGCGCACTGTGACGGCGCTGAGCGCGAGCACCGGTGGACCCGATACCGCACCGGCTCGATCGTTCACATCGTCTGACGCGACGCTCGTTGTAGGCGCACGCGCGCCACCGAGCATCGCATCGGCCACGCGCGCCTGATCGGTGTCGCGTGCTGCGGTCGTGAGCACGGTGCGTCCACGGTGCAACACGGTGATATCATCGGCCACGGCGAGCGCGTCGCGTAACTTGTGCGTGATCAGCACCACGGCGTTGCCGGCATCGGCATAGCCACGAATCCAGCGCAGCAACTCGACCGCTTCTGCCGGGGCCAGCACCGCCGTCGGCTCATCGAGAATGAGCAACGTCACGTCGCGCGCAAGCGCCTTCACGATTTCGCATCGCTGCTGCGCACCAATGGGAAGATCCTGCACGCGCGCCTGAGGATCGAGCATCAGTCCTGCTGCTTCGGCCACATCGCGCACGCGATCGGCGGCGCGCCGCGGATCGAACGCACCATGTCCGCCGAGCGCGATGTTCTCCGCCACGGTCATCGTGGGCACCAGTGTGAAATGCTGGTGCACCATCCCGACGCCGAGGGCGAGTGCTTCCGACGGTGATCGCACGGTGATCGGCGAGCCGCGCCACCGCATCACGCCCTGCTGTGCGCGCAACAACCCGAACACGACGCGCATCAGGGTCGTCTTGCCTGCACCATTTTCGCCCAGCAGCGCATGGACGCTGCCGGCCCGGACCCGCAGCGACGCGTTCTCCAGCGCGCGCACGCGGCCGAACGCGTGCGTGATACCGTCGAGCGAGAGCAGCACTGCTCCCGTCGGCGCGGTCGTCACGATCCGGTTGGCAGATGCAGGAATGACCAGGGAAGCCCGAAGCGCGTTTCGAGAAATGCACCGAGCGATTGCACACCAAGTGTTTCCGTGGCGTAGTGCCCGGCGTACACCACGCACAAGTCGTGCTCGATCGCATCGACCGTGGTGTGATGCGGCCCCTCACCCACGATCAGCGTATCGACGCCGCGATCGCGTGCTTCACGCAGCGTCTCCGACGACGCGCCGCCACCGGTGCAGATGGCCCACCGATGCGTGCGTCGACCCTGCGCCGGAATCGACGTACGCACGCTGCCACCGTAGCGGGCCGAGAAGGCCTGCACGCGATTCACCAGTTCGTTCGTGGGTTCGTTGGCCGTGCCGGTCACGCCAATGTCGACCGACTTGAAACGTGCGAAGCCACCATCGGGTGTCAGCCCGAGCGCCTGCGCCAGCCGCGCGTTGTTTCCATGCCCGGCGTGCAGATCCAATGGCAGATGCGACGCGTACACGGCCAGACCGCTGGAGAGAATCGAGCGATACTTCTCGTACTGCACCCCGACGAGCGGCTGCACGCCACTCCAGAACAGTCCGTGGTGCACGATCAGCAGGTCGGCACCGGAGATCACTGCCTCGGTGATCGCGGCGCGCGAGGCATCGACGGCCACCGCCACGCGATGCACTGTACCGGGGTTCGCCACCTGCAGGCCGTTCACCGCGCCCGGATAGTCGGGGATCTCACTGGTGCGCAGTTCGGCGTCGAGCGCCGACACGATGTCGCGCAGCGGGACGGACGGCAGCGTACTGCCGTTGCCGCTGGCCGACGCGAGAATGCGATCCGTGGCTGGCGTCGACATGATTTACTTCGCCGCCGGCGGCAGTGCCGGCGGCAATGGCTTCGCGCTGTCCGTGCCCTGCAACAGATCGGCGAGTCCGGTAAAGGTCCCGGCCATGAGCATCACACCGACCGAATCGCTGGCGGCGATTGCCGCCGCCGGCACGCGATCCCGCATGGTCGGATTGATGACCAGGCGCACGACATCGTCCTTCACGCCAAGGTTGATCACGCGCCCTTTAAACGTGCCCGCTTGCACCTCACGCGCAACCATCAGAAACGCTTTCGGCAAATCGATGACGATGCTCGCGATAATCACATCGGGGGCGACGCTGTTCTGATTGGCGTTGGTGCCGATCGCGAGAATCTTCTTCTCTCTCGCGGCTTGAAAAATGCCAAGTCCGGCGGCATCGGCGTTTTGCAGAATGATGTCGACCCCCTGCGCGATCTGGGCGAGCGCCTGTTCCTTGCCGGCGCTCACATCGTCCCAGTTCCCGATGTACGACGTGATGATGCTGACTTTGGGATTGACCGACCTGGCGCCGCGCTCGAAGGCCAGAAAGCTGGTCTTCACTGGCGGCAGTTCAGTACCGGCGATCAGTCCGATCTTGTTCGTCTTCGTCATCGCGCCGGCGATCATACCCGCCTGATACGACGCTTCTTCAAACGCGAACGCGAGGCCGGCTATGTTCGGCGCCGTTACCCGGCCCGACGTGATGGCGTAGTTGGTTTTGGGATAGCTCGGCGCGACCCGAGCGGCGGCTTCCTGATACTCGAAGCCGTTGCCAATCACGAGGTCGTAACCCTGCGCGCCATACTGTCGGAAATTCTCGTCGAACTCGGCCGGCGTCCTGGTTTGGATATGCGATGTTTCCGCGCCCAGCGAATCGCGAATGGCCAGCAGCCCTTCATGGGCGATCCCGTTCCACGACTTGTCCGAGATCGGTCCGGGGGTCAGCAGCGCCACCCGCAATTTCTTCGCACCAGTGGAATCGGCGCTGTCGTCGGCCTGTTCTCCACCGCAGGCGGCGAGGAGTCCGATCAGAGCGCCGATGGCGACGCGGGCGAAGCGATTCCTGATCATAGAAGTATTGTGTGATGTTTTGGCGCTTTAGTGCGCTGATGAAGGCGCTTTGATGCATCCAAAAACAAGCGTTGTCTAATCGAGCGAAACGCCAAGGAGGTCGAGGAGGCGCTCGAGGTCATCGTTGGAGAAGAAGGCGATACGGACTTCGCCTTTGTCCTTCGCTGATAGCTGAATACAAACGCCGGTCTGGAGTTTCCTTCGGAGGCGTTCTTCAATCTGTCGAACCGTGGCTGCGGAGGCGCCTGCGGGCACGATTTCTTCGGCGTCGGACCGTTTCTTCCCTGCTGCTGGCGGATTGGGCCGTCCCGCTTGTACGCGTCGTTCGACTTCGCGAACGGAGAGTCCACCTTGCACGATGTCGCGGGCCATGTCGACGATAGCTCGTTCGGTGGCGAGCGGGAGCAGGGCACGGGCGTGTCCCGCCGTGAGCTGCTTCTCCTGCAACATCCGGCGCACCGACGCGGGGAGCTGTCGGAGTCGGAGGGCGTTGGCTACGGTGGAACGATCTTTTCCGATGACGTCGGCGACTTCCTGATTGCTGAGCTGGAATTCGTCGGCGAGCCGTTGGTAGCCGTCGGCCTCTTCGATAGGGTCGAGGTCAGCGCGCTGGAGGTTCTCGATCATCGCCAGGACCAGCAGCGTCTTGTCGTCGACTGACTTTACGAGGGCGGGAATTTCGGTCCACCCAAGTCTGGACGCGGCTCGGAAGCGGCGCTCGCCGGCGATCAATTCGTAGCCGGTGCCGTTGGGGGCGGGGCGCACGGTGATCGGCTGGAGCAAGCCATTCACGCGCAGACTCGCCTCGAGATCGGCGAGCTCTTCGGGCCGGAATTCTTGCCGCGGCTGATAGGGATTGGGGCGGATCTGCGAGAGCTTGAGCGAGCACAGCGGGGATTCGTCGCGCGCAGATTCGGGCGCAGCAGACGAGTTCGCGGAAGCCGAACTCGCGGCGGCTTTGAGCGAGTCTTTCGGGGCGTCACGACGCGCGAGGAGGGCGTCGAGCCCGCGACCGAGACGGCGAGGGGGTTCAGGCGTCATAAAATGCTACGTAAGTGCTTGATGCAAGTAAGGTTACGCGTCTTCGGCCGCCGTCGATGCGGCGGCCGTGCGGTCAATGAGCTCCCGTGCGACGGCCATGTAGGCTTGGGCGCCGACGGAGGACACGTCGTACACCACGATCGGCTTTCCGAAGCTGGGGGCTTCGGCCAAGCGGATGTTTCTAGGGATGACGGTGGTGAAGACTTTGTCTCCGAAGTGTCCGCGGGCGTCGGCGGCGACCTGTCTCGAGAGATTGAGTCGCGCGTCGTACATGGTGAGCAACACGCTGTCGACTTCAAGTGCCGGGTTGAGCGAGTCCTGTACACGCTGTACGGTCCCGAGCAGCTGCGAAAGTCCCTCAAGCGCGTAGTACTCGCACTGGAGGGGGATGAGGATCGCGTCGGCGGCCACGAGCATGTTTAAGGTGATCAGCCCGAGGGACGGGGGGCAATCGATCAGGATGAAGTCGTAGCGATCGCGGATGGGCGCGAGGGCGTCCCGCATCCGTGTGCCGCGGTCTTCGGTATTTACCAGCTCGACTTCGGCGCCGGAAAGTTCGGGCGTGGTCGGAAGGACATCGAGATGCCGGAATTGGACGTTGCGGATGAGGGCCTGATCAACAGAGGCGCCCCCCATCAGGACGTCGTAGCAGTCCATGGAGAAGTCGTCGCGCGAGATTCCGCAGCCGCTGGTGGCATTGCCCTGCGGATCCGCATCGATGAGCAGGGTGCGCTGTTCCGCGACGGCGAGTGAGGCGGCGAGGTTGACTGCGGTGGTGGTTTTACCGACTCCACCTTTCTGATTGGCGATTGCGAGGATGCGTGCCAAGAGTCGTCTACGAGGAGGGTGCGCGGGGAGCGGTAGTATAGGCGCCGCTCAGGTCCAGAACTATCGTGTGAGCAGACCAATCCGACGGTTTCGCGGCATGATTTCGGTGGTTTTGGCGATTTATCGCCTGTTCACGTCCGCTCTCGTCAATTCACATCTTTTGCAGCCTGTTTCACGTGAAACGCGGCGGCTGCATTTTTATCGGTCGGTGTGTGAATTCAAGATATCGGCACAATCGTGATCCGCGTAGGGAGGCGGCAGGGGGAGATCACGCCGTTTCACGTGGAACAATTTCCCGGAACGTCCTGGTATCGATCTGACAGCGGTAAGAAAAGCGGGAGGCCTGACTGTCAGGACTCCCGCTTACGTTCCTCTCCGCACGAAACTGAAGCCGTTCTCTACTTCGTAAACCGCCAGCGCGTGGTCACACTCATGGCGATCGTAGCCAGGCCTTCGCTCACCGGCGTTGGTGCCGACGCATCGGCCATTTCCATCTTCGCCATGGCCATCACGGCCCGCGGCTGTGGTCGCTCGAACTCGTTGATGTTGATCTCGAGCAGTTCAGCCACCTGTCCGCCGGCGGCCTTGGCGGCGACTTCTGCTTGGCGGCGGGCACTCTCGACGGCCTTGGTGAGCGCGGTTTCCTGCGCCTTCGCCCGGTCCTTCACGAGAAAGTCGAGCCCGGCCACGCGGTTGCCACCGTTGGTGAGGGCGGCATCGATGATGGGACCGGCCTGTTCGATCTTGTCGGTCTCCACCTGGACGATGTTGCTGACCCGGTAGCCATCGATCACGACACGCTGGGTCTTCTCGTCGTATCGCTGCATCGGCATGACGCTGTAGTTGAGCGTCTGAATCTGCGCGGCGGGCACGCCCAAGGCGCGGATCGCCGCTAGGATTGCCGTTTGCTTCTTGTTGTTCTCCTGCGAGGCAAGTGCCGCAGTCCGGGCTTGGGTTTCCATGCCGACCTGCACCTGCGCCCGGTCGGGGGCGACCTGCACTTCTCCCCGACCGCTGACCACGATCTGCGCCGGCGGTAGCGGCATAGACATCTGCGCAGCCGCCTGCGTGGCGAGTGGTGGTGTCGCGAGCACGCCGAGCACGAGGGCTGCGGTAGTAAGCGGGCGAACGGACCGGTTCGACACACGATTGCTCATGGTGAAGCTCCTCATCTATAAAGAAAGCGTGAAGTGGTAATCGCTGGTACCCTGAAGCGGCATATACGATCGATTTTTCGGGCAGTTTGATGGCGAACCGTACTTTAAGGTCTGGGATTAACCAACAAATTACGAAACAGTATCAACACATTATCGAATCACCATAGATACACCATTGGCGCTACTTCGTTGTAGTACCTGAATCGGTTCGGCAACTCACGGCCGCGAATTGATAGACGGATGATTTGCCCCGGTATGGACGCGCTGACACTCTTCGGAGACGAACCGATGCAAGAATCTTGCACTCGCGATTCGCTGTTCTTCGCGTGCCTTCGCGCCCTTCGCGCCCTTCGCGCCCTTCGCGCGAACCGCGGTACTTTCGGCTCGTTCGGCGCTCTCGGACAGCCAGCTGGTTCGCGCGAAGCTCGCGGAGGACGCGAAGGCACGCGAAGAACAGCGAAGAACGAATGCTTGAGAAAAACATCGCGTCGGCGGACAGGGGCGCGCTGAACCCCTAGCCGTGCCGCTACTCGCCTGCGGGCTTGCGGTGAAGCTCCATCATCAGGTTCTGCAGATCTGCCGGGCTGATGCCGGGTATCTGACCCGCTTGAGCCAGCGTGGCCGGGCGGATACGCGTGAGCTTCTGGCGCGCTTCGATCGAGATCGTCAGCATCGCCTCGTAGTTCAGTGATTCGTGCAGCGAGACCGACCCCTGTGCCTTGAGCCGGTTCGCGCGATTGCGCTCCTTCTCGAAGTAGCGCTCGTACTTGATCTCCAGTTCGGCGCCGACCACCGCGTCTACCGGGAGGCCATCACCTACGCCGGCGGCGGCGAAGAGCGCTTGCAGCGACACATCCTGACGGCGCGTGAGCTCGATCGCGCGCACCGCGTGCAGCAATGGCGCCGATCCCACCGCCAGCAACAGCGGGTCCGCCACGGCGGGCGTCATGCTCGTGCGCTCAGCCAGCGCATACGCCTCACGCACGGCGCCAAGGCGCACCGCCAGCTGCGCCTGCTCGGCCGGTGCCAATAGCCCCAGACCGTCGGCCATTTCACCCAACCGCGCGAGCGCGTTGTCCTGGCGCACCGTGAGACGGAATTCGCTGCGCGACGTGAACAAGCGATACGGTTCGTCGACCCCGCGCGTGACCAGGTCGTCGATCAACACACCGATGTAACTGGTCTCGCGACCGAGGATCACCGGATCGCGTTCCTGGACCCAGCGCGCCGCATTCAATCCGGCGATCACGCCCTGACCCGCCGCTTCCTCGTAGCCCGTGGTGCCGTTCACCTGCCCGGCGAAATACAAACCGTGCACGGCCCGTGAGGCGAGTGTCGACGAGAGCTGCGTGGGCGGATAGTAATCGTACTCGATCGCGTAGCCGGCTCGCGTCATGCGCACGTCTTCGAGCCCGCGCACACTGCGCAAGACGGCGAGTTGCACTGGTGCCGGCAACGACGTGGAGAGGCCGTTCACATACAACTCACTCGTGTCGTGTCCTTCCGGCTCGAGAAAGAGCTGATGCTGCGCCTTGTCAGGAAACTTCACGACCTTGTCTTCGACACTCGGGCAGTAGCGCGGACCGCGCGACGCGATCGCACCGCCGTACATCGCCGATTCGGAGAGATGCTCTGCGATGAGCGACGTGCCTGCTGGGTCGAGCATCGTGAGCCAGCAGGGCATCTGCGCCGGATGACGCGTGTGCTGAAGCCCATCCACGAGCTGCGTGCGCGGCGTGCTCCAGAAATGCGACCACGAATAGTCGAACTGTTCGATCTCGCTGTGCTGCCGTTCGAGATCGGACGTGCGCACGCTGCGTCCATCGATGCGCGGCGGTGTGCCCGTCTTGAACCGCTCCGTGGTGAGGCCAAGGGCATCGAGCTGTTCGCCCAGTAACACGGAGGACGCTTCGCCGGCGCGACCGCCGCTGATCTGCGTGCCGGTGCCGATGTGCATCTTGCCGCGTCCGAACGTGCCGGTGGTGAGCACCACCGCGCGCGCGCCGAAGCGTCGGCCCTCTATGGTTTCCACGCCGGACACGCGCGTGCCACTCGCATCGAACAACAGACGCGCCACCATACCCTGAATCGTCATCAGGTTGGGCTGCGCCTCGAGCAACCTACGCACCGCGCGTCGGTAGAGTCCGCGGTCGCACTGCGCGCGCGGCGACCACACGGCCGGCCCCTTGCCGCGATTGAGCATCCGGAACTGCACCGAGGCGAGGTCGGTGGCCCGCGCCATGATGCCGCCCAGCGCATCGACTTCGCGCACCACTGTGCCTTTAGCGATGCCGCCGATGGCCGGGTTACACGAGAGCTGGCCGATCTGCTCGAGTGCACCGGTGATCAACGCCACGGAGGCGCCTGACCGCGCTGCGGCGACCGCCGCTTCGGTACCGGCGTGGCCGCCGCCGATGACGACGACATCGAACGACGCCTCCATGGCGGTGACAACTGAGTGGAGACGATCGGAACGGGAGGGCGAGGGCGCAGTCATGACGCTTTAAAAGTAGGCTGTTGCTGACTAGGCCGCTAATGGGTGCGTAGTGCCGTCGTGCGGTGTACAACACGTGCTGCTCGTGGAACAGGTTCTGCATGATCTGCGGGTGCTTCTGGCAGCGGACGAGATGTCGGCGCACGGGAGCCCTCATCTCGGCCACAGCATCACGCAAACGTCCGCCTTGTTCTCTGCCACGAACAGTTTCACGAGACGCGAAGAACAGCAGAAATGATCGATACGGGCATCGCGCCGGCGGACCGGGGCGCGCCGAACCACCACTCCTGTGGTTGCTGTGCTTCGCGGGCCTTC
>NZ_JBDNFF010000202.1:0-4370 GCF_041689975.1 Gemmatimonas sp. | reverse complement strand
GAAGTTTCGTGAAGACCGCTTCCGCGATCTCTTCACCACGGCTCCCGCACGCGACAGCGCGGGTGCGCCCGCGGTGCCGAGCACCGCGCGCCCCGACACCACCACGCGCATCGTCGCGGTGCGCGCCACTACACCCGCCACGCGCATCGAGTTCGAGGGCATACGCGAGCGGGCCACCGTGCTCGAACCGGGCATCGACATCGGCAGCATCAACCTCACGCCCGATGGCAAGACGCTCGTGATCACCAGCGCCGGCAGCGGGCAGCCCAATCTCTACACCTGGTCGCTCGACGAGCTCTCACGCGAGCCTACCACGCCTCGGCAAATCACCACCACCCCCGGCAACAAGAGCGTGATCGGCTTCTCCGCCGACTCCCGCGAGCTGTGGGTGAGCGATGCCGGTCGCGTGGTGATTGTGCCGGTTGCGAGTGGCGCGTCACGCAACGTGGCCATCAGTGCTGAACTCGACACCGACTTCCACACCGACAAACTCGTCGCCTTCGAACAAGCATGGGCCTCGTTGCGCGATCAGTTCTACGATGCCACCATGCACGGCGTAAGCTGGAGCGCCGTACGCGAGCGCTTCGCGCCATACGTGCGCGCCGCGCAGACGCCCGACGAATTGCGCCGGCTGCTACAGCTCATGGTGGGCGAGCTCAATGCCTCGCACTCCGGAGCGAGTGGGCCAAGCGGCTTTTCCTCAGCGCCGGTGGGTAAACTCGGCCTGCGCTTCGACCGTACCACCTACGAGCAGAGCGGCACGTTGCAAGTACGCGAAGTCATCACACTCGGACCCGCGGCCATTGCTGGGATTGCGGTAGGTGACCGCATCATCGCCATCGACGGCCAGCCACTCGCACGCACCGACAACCTCGACGCACGTCTACTCAACACCGTAGGGCGTCGTGTCGAGCTCACGGTATTGAGCGGCACGACTGAACGTCGCGTGGTGGTGCGTCCGGTGAACACCAACACCGAGAAGGGGCTGCTGTATCGGCAATGGCTGAACGAGCGTCGCGCCTACGTGGCGAAGGCGTCGAATGGGCGGCTTCGTGAACGCGTACGCGCTCGACGTCTTCGCGCGGCGTGGGTACATGACCATGACCACGCGTGGCTCGATACCGGTGCCGGCGCGCACGCAGCTTGGGCAGCGGTCGCTGGAGAAGCCCACCGTGCTCGTGGTCAACCAGCACACGCTCTCCGACGGCGAGGACTTCACGGAGGGCTACCGCACGTTGGGCGTGGGCAAAGTGGTGGGCGAACCCACGGCGGGGTGGATCATCTATACGTCGAGCGTCACCCTCATCGACGGCACGTCGTTGCGGCTCCCGTTCATTCGGGTGGACGGTACCGACGGCAAGAACATGGAGCTGGTCCCGCGCCCGGTGGACGTGACGGTGAAGCGGCCGGTGGGCGAGTCGTACGGGGGTACGGATAGTCAGCTGGACGCCGCGGTGCGCGTGCTGCTGGAGAAGCTTGGGCGGTGAGTGCCGCTTCAAGACCTACCGGAAGCACGTCGGGCGTGTGGACGCTGTTGTGCGTTTGCTGATGGAAAGACGCACTCAATCGAGTGGCCACGCACCTTCCCGGTGCTTATTCACGACGCAGGGTGTCTTGAACAAAGCGGGTGCTGGCATGTCCCACATGAAAGGCACAGCGAACGACGCCGAGATCCGGGAGCGATACACTGCGCCAGCGGTCCGAGGATTTCTCGGCCCACGCTTCAGGTGTGGAAGAGCGACGGCCCCAAGAGTACGCTCAACGTCGACCAGATTACGCGGATCAGTCTGCCGCTTGGGATCTCTGAAGGACTGCAGCGGTTCTTTCGCCGCGCGCCGCAGGAATCAGAACGATGGCTCCGCCGCCCGCGCGCAACCGCCCCACATGTTGCTACCGACCTTAGGGGTGGTCGAAAGCGCGGACGTTGAGAGGATCCCGAGCTATCGCATCATCGCGAGTGAATACGCTGGCGAAAACCCGTTCGATCGGTTCGACACCGCGAAAGAGGCCAGGAGGGGCGAGGACCGGTCTTGTCATTGCGGCATTCGCTGGCCCGGCTTCGTGGTTGGCGCCGACGCGCCGATGATCGAGAAAGCACTGATCGAGGCCAATCTTTCCGGCACGCTGGCCGACGTACGCGCCGGCCGACCGGCACCGCCCGACCTGTACGATCTCGCGCAGTAGAGCACTGGTCAGGCGTTCGGCGCTATCGTGAGAAAGTTCGGCGCATGGGCTCCTGTCCACATCCAGATGCCCGGACGAGAAGATCATGGTGGTTCGGCCTGCGATAACGAGAGGCGCGAAAGTTGCTATCCTCTGTCGCCGGCAAGGCAGGGCCGTGCAAACCGATTCGCGGGCAGCAGCGGCGAACATCTGGACAGGGGAGATATGTTGGCGTCATCGAGGCAGAGGTACACGGCGGCGGTGCATGCCGTCGCGAGTGTGGCAATGGTCGCATCGCTGGCCGGCACCGCCGCCGCACAGACTCCGCGCTTTCAGCTGGAGCTCGAGGCCGGGCCCGCCTGGATCAGTCGCAACGTCGTGCAGATCCCCAACAACGCCACGGCCACGCGATTTTCGCTGAATGAGGTGACGGGGTCCGGACCGTGGCCGGCCGGTCGTGCTTATTTCACCTGGAACGTGAACGAGCGGCACGGACTGCGCGCGCTCGCCGCACCACTGTCGATCACGGAGACCGGCCGGCTACGAATTCCGGTGAGTTTCGCCGGTGGCAGCTACACGGCGAGTGCTCCCGTCGAGGCGACCTACGCGTTCAACTCGTATCGCCTGACGTACCGCTACCAGTGGCGCAACACCGAACGCACGCGCCTGTGGGTCGGATTCACCGGCAAGATTCGCGACGCCACCGTGCAACTCGCGCAAGGCAGTGTCTCCACGCGCAAGGACGATCTCGGATTTGTGCCGCTGCTGCACGTCGCGGGTGAATGGCGCACGGCATCGAATTGGCAGCTCGGCACCGATATCGACGCGCTCGCCGGAGGACCCGGCCGTGCGATCGACGCCGCCGTGAAACTCGGCTACGATCCTCGTGGCCGGTTCGGCGTGCACGTCGGCTATCGCACGGTGGAAGGCGGCGCCGATGTGGACGAGGTGTACAGCTTCTCGTGGATCCACTACGCCGTGGCTTCGCTGGTGTGGCGTTGGTAGGCCGGGGTTGCGCTCCGCGCGTGTGACAGCTGGCGTTATGCATCACTCGGAGCACTTCGGTCGCGAGGGCCCGCAGTGTAATCCGAGCGCAACGTTGTCGTCCGGCTCACGGTAGGCCGCGATGCCCTCAAAGTGCCGCTCAATCCGCTTGGCGAACTTTTCTGGTTGTATTGAGTCGATGTGCCGTCGTCGCGATGGGTGAGCCGTTCGTATTCCGCCTTGCGTACCGTATCCATCGCGTGGCGTAATTACCGCAGGCTCACCGAATTTTGCACGTGCGCTCCACGCCGAGTTGGTCGTAGCACATCGCCATGCTCGCCGCCGAACCGTACACACCGCCAAACCAGATTGGCCGGCTCCACTCGTGGAGTGAGCGACTCACGACTATGCCGTGCACATGAGCACGCCTGCCAACGCGCGCGCAAGCCAATGCGCAGCGTGGCCGTCGTCAGGCACTTGGGCCACGCGCACGGACACGATCTGGCGAAATGTAGAGGGTGACCAGATACTCGAACGGTGGCCGATTTCAAGATGTTGACCGCGCGCCTTGCTGGATTCGACTGGAATCGGGGCGACGACCAGAAGAGCTGGGCGCGGCACGGCGTGACGCAGGCGGAAGCGGAGGACGTGTATTTCCATCGGCCGGTACTCATCGCGGACGATGCGAACCACTCTGAACGTGAGCGACGCCATGCGCTCCTCGGTCGTACCAATGCCGAACGATTGCTGACAGTAGTTTTTATGTTGCATCGCGATCACGTCCGTGTCATTTCAGCCCGTCCGATGAGCCGGAAGCAGCGTACTCAGTATGCCAAAGTCCCGCACGAAAGCCCGTAAGCCCCTGCTGAATCAACGCAATGAGCCGTATCACTCGCTCCTGAAAGTGTGTCTCGCGGCACGGAGTTACGCCGGATTCGCGCGTACACCATGGCTGTCAGACCGCAGTGCGATTATTCAAAAAGCAGGGGTAATCGCCCTGCTGCCGATCGCACGAATCACTTCATCACCGGAGGATCCATCGCAGAACCATTGACCGCATCTCAGCTCCTGAGTCGCGTGGAGCAGTATCAATTCCCAGCACCGCAGGGATGGACGGTGCATCAGGAAACGTCGCCGCAGGCCGACGGATCAACGGCCCTGCGCTGTTCCGCCGATTGGTCCAAACCCTGGCGTGTTCTGCCTGTGCTGTCAGCGGCGGAGCT
>NZ_JBDNFF010000201.1:0-8609 GCF_041689975.1 Gemmatimonas sp. | reverse complement strand
TGACTGCCCGCACGGATACACCGTTGCGAACCCGGGCGCCTGAGCGTTGACGGCAGTCATGTTCAACACGACCGCAGCCGCGTCTGACGGCACACCCGCCACACCCGTCACCTGCAACTCCAACGTCGAACCCGCACCAAGTGCCCACACGTTGCGAGGTTCCTCGATCATCGTAAGTCCGCCCGTGATCACTGCAGCGCCCAACAACGCTGCGACCACCATCAACCCGAGTCGTTTGACTGCCCGTCCGTCCATCGCTGCGACCATAGTCTGTCCTGCAGCGCCTCGGTCCCTAGCTGGGTCACCACGTGAAGACGACAATCGGTCCTGGCGCACCATCGACGCCAACCCGCCAGGACCCCCGCACAAGCCTCGCTCAAACCGGAATGGACCGACCGACAAAACCACCACACAGCCGCCGGGGACCGTCCTTCAGCTGTCCGATAAGGGGACGTTGAGTGGACACGTCGGTGTCGGATCGGGGATCGTCAGCAGAGACGCGTCTGGGTCGGTGACGGTGATCGCCACAAGAGCGTCGGAACGTCCGAACGGCGGTCCCTATTTGAGACGGCAACGGGCGTGATCCGGATCGAGGGGCGGCCAGCTGTTGAGGTTCTTGGGCGGGTCGGTCTGATGGCAATCGACGTGACCGCATTTCGTTTGCATCGAAAGCCCGAACCGTTCGAGGGCTCCGGCGAACGAGTCGAGTGGGCAGCTACTGGCTAACTGTTTGTTGCCTCCCTCCGGGGAACTGTCGGCGGGGCGTGGGGTGTTGCGGGTTGCCGGTGTCGCACCACCATTGCGCTGGTCATCCCGACATCGGCACCCCGAGAAAACTGCTTCGGCGGTCTCACCACCAACGCCACCAGGCTCGGTCGGGTCGGTGTCAGTCAAAGATTTCCGCAACTGCGCTCAGCTATCGGATGTGACGGATCCGATTGTTGAAGGTGTCGGCGACGTAGACGTTGCCGCCGGCGCCGTCCACAGCCACCTCACGCAAATTGTTGAATTGGGCGGCCGCTGCTGTGTCAGGGCCGAGCACCCGCAGCCATCACGCAACGTAGGTGACGCGTGGGCGGTGAGGGCGTCGAGAAACCAGTGGCGGTCAGCAATCTTGGCGTTTTGGTCGAAGCATCGCTTCGCCAATGCTCGCAGCGCGTGCTGCTGCTTCAGGATTGCAGCTGATTGACGGCGTGCCGTTCGACTCGCCCGACTATGAGTGGGCTCACGAGACGCAGCAGCACAGCGAGGCATTCGAGCTCGTAGAGGCGCCAGCAGGTCGCTGCGTTTGACTGGCGCTCGAAGTCGGTGACATCGCCGCAGCGAGAACGGCTGTAGCCGCTGGCCTTCGGGCTATGCCGATGAACGAACCGCTCCACCGGGAACGAATGCGTGTAGAGCCAGCGGCAGGTAGCCCGAAGGGAGTGCGTCGCACCCTCGCTGAACTCCGTTGTGCCCTCGCTGATCTCGGAGCTGGTTCCGAGCCAGTCGAACCTGACGGGTGCCAATCCGGCTTGCGTTGCAGTGGGCGAGTATGTACCAGCCCCCGGCTTTCCGTCGGCGTTGACCTCTGTGTAGCTTTTGGCAATGCGACAGCCAGAGAGAAGCGCGAGTTCAAGGCAGCAAAAGATGCTGCCGAGATGGCGGGCAAGTTGTTGTCTCGTCGAAGCGCTGACACTCGCAGCGGGATGACGAAGCTGTGGACGCTCTGCGCGCTTGGCTGGCCCCACGAACAGCGATGGAGCGTGACTCGTAAGGGCGTGGTTTACCACGAACTCAAAACGTTCGATATGAAAACGAGTTCGCTTCGGCGATCTCGCATCGGTTCTCCGACAGTGCATCAAGCGGGAGGCCGGCGACGACGCGTGGGCCAAGTTTCAGATCCTTGACGGCGCCGCAGACGAAAAAGAAACCGCGTTCCGTAACGCATGGAGCGCTAACTCTTTCGCCGACAAGCCGGTGGACGTCAGGATCGTCGATGAATTCGGTTTCCCCGTGTGATGGACAGCGATCGCTTCGTGTCCATTCGTCGCATTTAGCTTAGGATTACGGACGCTACGAGGTACAGCCGTGCCTCGCCAGCGATGCGGAAGCCGCGCAGCCTGATGCGTAAAATTCACTGCGGGACGGGGACTGTTCGTTTGGGCGGCGACTGAGACGTCTCCGTGACCGTCGAAAGTGACCGAGCTCCGGCACGGAACTGTCCGCCCGACGATCGACATATGAGAGGAAATCGCGAAGCGACCGTCGGCTCGGCTGAGCCGTCGGTGTCAGGTGTGTAGATCGCTCGCCGCCTACGGTTGACGTCGTGGCTGACATGGAACAGGAAGCGCTTGGGCGGATCTGGGCATCGCTAGCCCGGTTGCCGATGCTTGAAACCAAGTACTTTGCCATGGCGACCGGTGTGGCATCACATGATGGTGCACGGTCGAGGCGGGTCGGCAGCGACATCGTGGGCGAGCGGGCCTATCAGATCGCGAGCGCTCACGTGGCGAGCGCATTGGATCACCTCAGTCTCATGCGGTCGGTGATGATCGCAGGCCAGTTGCCGCCGTATTCACTGTTCTCGCTCGCCCGGACGGCATACGAGAGCGCCGTGCAGGCCCTGTGGCTGATGGACCCTGACCTTGACGACGACCAACAACTTGCCCGCGCCGTTGGCGCTCAGTTCGCCGAGTACAACGAACGCGAGAAGGCCGAGAACGACATGGGCCTGCAGCCAGCTCCCGGTAGCCACACAGCCGCTCAACGTCGGGCCACCTATATGACAAACGCTGTGGCCAAGGGGCTGACAAAGCTGGCAGCCAACGGCGACGTTGTGCCGCTTGAAGCCATTCCGGCAACCTATGACCTCTTCCACAAGTACGGAACTGTCTCCCACGTCGATGGCAATGGCAACGACGTCACGGTGAGCGGCGGCACGAAGTACCGGCTGTTCTCGGCGTTCGCACACGGCAAGCAATGGGCGAACATGCTGATCACGATGCAGCCAACGGAAACCCTTCCGGTCGGCGGAGTTCTCGCCCACGTGGAGGCATCCGACGAGCTGTTGGTGATCGCCTACTCTGAGCCAGTCGACGTTCTCGAACGTGCGCTAGACGGCTATTGCATCCACGCCGAACTCGCCACACAGTAGCCACTGCTCGGATCGGGATCGTCAGCTGAGACGAAATCGCCAGGCGACCGTCGGCGCTGCTGAGCAGTCGAAGTCGTTCGGACGACGGTCCTCTTGTGAGACGGCCTGGGATCAGCGACTGGGTTTGACGTCGGAGCGAAACCTTTCATATGACATTTGTCAAGGGCCGACTCGATCTGCCCGTGGGCGGTCAGTGGAACTGCCCGCTGGTGGCCATCAGTTGATTGGTGCGGTCCACCACGGTGATCGTTGTTGGTCAAGATGAGCGTTGCCGGGTAGTTCGCCCTGTGTTTGCTCGTCGAGATTGCTGTGGTCAGCCGAGATGGTGCGCGAGCTGGGAGGGTCACCCTGCGGGTCCGGGATGGTGATGTCTCCGGTGTTGTGTTCCCAGACCGACCGAGGTGTGCGATGTTCGATCGGTCCCGCCGGGTATGGCTGAAGGAAGGTGATGTGGTCGGCGTCGGCGTGGAAGACGCTGAGTCGTGCGATGCCGTCCCTGTAGGAGACGGAGCCGTCAGGGTTGAGTCGTGTGAGTGCCACACCGTCAGGGAATCGTGCGTCGACGAGTTGTTGGGCGTGCCGAACGGCGAGTAAATCGAGCGGGAGTAGATACCTGGCGCTCAGAGCCTCGGCCTGCTCGGGTGTGTGGAGGGCGACGACGAGAGAGGCGCGAAGGTCAGCGAACGTGATGCCCTTGTAGAGCGACAAGAGTGAGACGTGCCGATGCCACTGTTCCCAGATGGCCGTGTGGTCGTCGGGGGCCATGAGCATCATCGAGGCACTCTGAACGTCGCCGCGGGCGATCAGTGCTTTGCCGAGCGCGGCATTGCGCATGGCCTGGTTGGCTCCGTCGCGGAACCAGCACCCGAACGTGACCGGTTCGTCGGTGGGTTGTCCGAGCATCTCGTCATAGGTTCGCCGGTGTTCGCGGTCGTGGTTGGCAAGCTGGAAACAGCCCTGGGTGTTGCTCCCGAATGGTCCGGGTTGAGCGCAGATGGCTCGACGTGTGTTGGCCGCCGAGGAGTAGGCCGAGCAGGTGGAGAAGGCGTCTTCGCTGAGCTTGACCTCGATGAGCAGGGCATGGGTGCGGCCACGGTCGAGTTGGATCTTGACCAGGCAGTCGACCTGGGTTGCGTGTGGTGACGCATGGGTGGCTTCTCCGAGTGCGCCGATCGGGTCGGTGTACTCGAAGACGACGGGTTCGGTAACCCGAGCGGTTGGGTCTTGCAGATGATGTTGAGCAATCGCCGTCCATTCCTGGGTGGTGAGGGGGGCGAGCAGATTCAAGGCGAAGGCTTGGCTGGACTGAACGCTCGCGATGTGGGTGTGGGCGGCCCCGTCGGCAAGGAGTTGCTGATATGACGGGATTGCTGCGGGTACGAGTCCCTGTTCGGCGTTGCCGAACGAGCGAGACCGCTTCAACGTGACACCGGCATCGATGGCGTGCTGGACGAGGTGACGGTGGAGACGAACACCCCAACGCGCTGGCCCGCCGTCTGCGCGGCGATGAGGCTGGGGCAGCTGGTACGGCTCGAGTGGGTGGACACCTTCGGCGGTGTCGGGCTTATCGACGACGACGAACCGCCACTCGATGTCACGATGCAGGGCCTCGACCTGCGCGGCGGTGTACATCGAGATCGCCGCGCCCCCGGGTTTGGTCGACGCCACCACATAGCTGATGACCGGCAGCCGCTTCGAGGTTGCGCCAAGGATTCGGTTGGTCTCATTGACGTGGGCTCGGCTCCACAACCAGTAGTCCAAGCCCTGGAGCACCAACATCGTGTCGTCGCCGATCTTGGTTTCTACGACATGCACGCGGCCGCGTTGATCCTTCGCCAGAAAATCGATGAACGCCGAATGAGTCGACCCGGGTCGCCACGCAGGGAACTCGCGAAGCCAATTCGACTCCAGCCCCAACTGTTCGGGGTGGAGCGCTGCTTGCATCTTGTGCTCGTGGTGGCCGGAGTCGATTCCGGCGAGGCGTGCTGACGCAGCGCGTGCGGCCGCGGCGACGATGGCATGTTGGACGTGGTCCTCGGCGTGTCCTTGAAGGATGACCTTCACCACCGGATCCCAGTTCTCGGGTTTGGTGGAATCGACACCGGCAATCACAGTCAGGCGCTTGGCGGTCGGGATCATTTTCAGGACTTGGCGCCCGGCCACATGCCACGAGACGTACGACTTGCGTTCGATCACCTCGACACCGGGTGCGATGTCGGCCCAGTCGAGGACCGATTGGACCCAACCAGACTTGTCACCCAATGCAGCTACCTTCGGCTGCCCAATCGTCCGTGAACGAAACGACTCGATCGAGTCATGCTCAGTCATCGGCAGCGGTTCCGACACCTCATCGCCGTCGTAGACGAAAACACGAATCGGTGGCACCAGCCACGGCGCACGCACCCGTGTGGGGGTCGCGCGATTCGCCGGCAGCACGACCGAGAGTTGCCGATCACCGCGATATGCGAGACCCCATGCCAATGCCAAGTCCGCAGCCGTCTGGTCGACATCACTGCGAGCAACCACAACCATTCGATGTTCGTCTGCGAAGAAGTGACACAAGGTCGACAACCTCTGGGTGGGCTTGAACTGATCTGTCGGTCCGCCTATCGCAGCCGCCAACTTCGACGCGTTTGAGCTGCTCATCTTCACGCCCGGGACAGCGATTGTGAAGCCGTCGCCGGGGACACCGTCGGCCAGATCGTCTGCCGAGTTAGCGACGTCGACTGCGAGCGACTCGAACAACTCAGGTAACGACACATCGTCGTCAACTTCTCTCACCGACCAGCACGCCGAGTACGGCGACGCATTCTGCAAACGCCAGAAGAACGCTGGCCACGGCACGGTCTCACCCTTGACCTCCATCCGGCCACGACCGATCTCGCATCCATTTACCGGGTCCGGATAGAAACAGTCCGGAAAGCCACTGGATCCCGCCGGGGCGACCCACACACCCAACAACTTCGACCAGTCGCTCACATCGATGTGCAGTGCAATCAACATTGCGCCTCCTAAAAACCTGTTCGGTGGTCCAGTCGCTATGCGGCTTGGGGTTGATGCGTTGTCGTCCAATGTAGGACAACCTCGTTAGGGGTGAGTTCGTCGTGGGCTGAGTGCGGGCGGTTGGCGTTGCAGTCGAGCCGCCGGTCCTCGACGATCACGAGTTCTCTGTGTCCGCTCAGCGATCCCGCTACGAGAGAATCCCCTTGGGATCGGCCGGTGGAGATGACGACGCGGCCACACCAAGAACCGAAACCGCAGCCACTGCACCAAATGTCGCAATCTCATTTCGCCCACCTCCTGCAGCCGTCAACGGAGAGGCCCGCACGCTCGAACGCCGATAAGCCGGTCGCCCCTGCATGCTGCGACACTCCTTACACCGAGCCTCCTGAGTCTACGATGATGGACCTTGCGGCGCCTGAGCCCTGAAGATGTGCCGACCTGGCGGAAGAGGCTCCTCGAGAACGTCCTCGGTGAGGACGGGTGGGACGACCCGGAGAGCATTGACCTCGACGGCGATGCTGGCCACGTCGATACCTTCGTCGCTGCTGCCTATGCCCTCCGCTCCGAACTCAAGAGCGGTTCCGTTGAGATCGCGTCGGCAAGCTCGGTCGTCGCTCTCGCCAACTTGAAGGACAAGCCCTGGCTGCGATACCTCGACCCATCGTTGAGCACCACCCCGCAACGGGGACCAAACAGGCTGGTGCTTTGGCGCGACCCAGAACATGCCATCGAGCTATCTGGTCGAGGAACCGAATGGAACATCTCGTCGGGAGCTATCGAGTCGCTCCTCCTCGAGCGGGACGGCTTACCAGACAGCCGGTATGAGGAGCAGTTTGAAATGGATGTCGGAGACGCCGAGGAGTCGGTAGATCGGCGCATTGCTGAGCTGCGTGAGGCGTTGAAGGCGACACAGGTCGAGCGGAACAACGCTGTGAAGACCGTGGCTGTACGCGACAGAGAGATCGATTCCCTTGAGAAAGAGCTGAATCGGGCGGCCGGGCGCGCTGACAAGGAGAGTGCCAAGCGGCTCGACATTGCTGAGCGTTCGAAGACGCTGAGCGAGAGATCTGCCAAGCTGAAAGAAGACCTGGCGAGGGCTCGTACTGAACTGACCGATGCCCGGACTGCGGCAAAGACCCGCCAGCGGGAACTGGCCTCTGTTACCTCGCGCCTCGGAACAAGCGAGGTACAGATCGAGAAGGCCAATGCGAAGGCCTATAGAGACAAGCAGGCGGTGGCGCTCCTGGAGCGCCGGCGAGATGAGGCGAAGCAACGCATCGACGCGCTCACGGTCGAACTCGAATCAGCCGAACGGGAGCGAGTCGCACGTAGTGACGAGCGTGACGAGTTCGCTGTCACCGTCTCGAACCTCGTTGAGGAATCCGAGCGGGTTCAAGCTGACCTGAGTGCTCAGCTTGACCGTGTCCACGTACTTGAGGAGCAGGTCGAAGCTCTCAACCAGATCGTTGCAGAACGGGATCAGGGTTTGGAACGGTCGAACGTGGTGATGCAAGAGCGACAGCGTGCACTTGATGAGCTGACCCAACATCACCGGGCGGCTACCGACGAATCAACCATACGCCAGCGAGAACTGATGGCGCTTCACACCGAACTTGGCCTCGTGCTTCCGCGAAGGTATCTCAAACGGCTTGGCCTCTTCCGCCGAGATTCGGCTGCGGACTAGGCCTCAGTTGCCCTAACCTCGCTGACGGGAAGATCGGCGAAGTGAGCGATTCGTGGTCGTGAGGTCCCATACGAATCGGGCTGGTGCGGAACACACCCCTGAGAACCTACGGCCGAACGAGCGTGACTGGGTTTCAGCGAATTCCACCGCAACGATCGCCGTGGAACTTGGAGCCCATCGAGACTCGGCTTCCGCCGTACAGTCCGGTTGAAGATCCCCTTCTGAAAGTGCGAACTGGGCCGAGTCCTGTCCGTAACCGTCAAGGTGTGTTTTGTCGAGTCGAAACGATTGGGCCTAGACGTCGAGGTCACGGAGACGCATCCCGCCGTCCTCGACGATGTCGAACTCGCCCCTCACCCATCGAAGGTCCTGTTCCTCGTCCCAGTCCGGCAGTGGGCCTGGCAGCAAGTAGGTCGCCAGATTCGGAAGCGCTAGGCAGAGGCTGTTCAACCGGTTCACGACTCGACGTATCTGATCGGGGAGAGCTTCGAGTTCGGTGAGTTCATGGTTTGCCACGGTCATCCGGAGCGCGTTTGGACGGATTCGGTGGGCGGACAGTCGAGGCTCCGACCATTCGGCTGCCGGTTGGTCCATCCTCAACAGGAACCGATCATGTACCAAACGGTTCCGGAGCCCGTGAAGAACCGCGACTTCGCCGAGTAACGCCGTCGTCACCTCATCCCACGGTGCGGAGAGGTCTGCCATCTCGATCATGGTTTGGCAGGCGCCATGAACACTGCCTGAATCGGCCGGGGTTTTGCGTCAGGTCATCAATGATCCTGAAAG
>NZ_JBDNFF010000200.1:0-37361 GCF_041689975.1 Gemmatimonas sp. | reverse complement strand
GCGGCACGGCGAGGCTGCGTGGCGAACGCCGCAGCCCCCAGCGCCAGGAAAAGGGCGAAGCGCGCCTGTGCATGCCGCGCCGATCGGATGGTACGCGCGTGCGTGACGGCTTCGGCGTCAATGCGTGCGAGCACACTCTCAGCGCGCGTGGCGTGCTCGTCGCGGCGGGCACCCGGCAATGCCACGTCGCTGAATCCCTGCACCGCGAGTTCGTCAAGCAACGCGAGCAGCACCGTGGTCGTATCGCGTGTTACGCCACGGCGACGTACCGTACGTGCGACGTCACGCCGCGAGACGAGCTCTTGCGGCGACACTTTCAACCGCTGCGCGAGCGCACCGAGCAGCGTACGTCGCGTATAGCGTGCATGATCACCGGCGTCGTCGGTCGCTGCCTGCGTTACGGCTGCGCGCGGAAGACTCGCGCTCGCGTCAACGCGGGAGCGACGCGTCTTGCCGAACAGCGATCGGACGGCGAGCACGATCCACGGCAACGGCGCCAGCAGGAGCACCACCATCAAGGCCAGTCGCCACGCCACCAGCCGTTCCGCCAGCGAGGAGGCCGACGCGCCACGCCACCGGCGGAGCGGCACTACCGACACGTTGTCGCTCTCCGCGGCCGTGGCGAGGGTCCCGTCGTTTACCGAGAGTGCGCTCGGCGCCGTTTCCGCATATGCATACTCCCCGCGATACGGATCGAAGTAGCTGTAACGCAACGTGGGTAGCTCGACTTGCCCCGCCTGTGTCGGCGTGAGAATCCAATCGAATTCCTTGTAGCCGCGCACGAAGGCACCGCTGGTATCCACGCTCACGCGCTCGGTACCCGGCACCGTGGAGGCCCAGGAAACTTCAAGCACCGGACGTGGCAGCAGTTTCACATTGCCGGTGCCTCCCACACGCATGGTGAGCACCAGCGGATCGCCGACGCGAGCCGTCGAAGAATCGAGTCGTACCGACGCACGCAAGACACCGACGGCGCCCGTGTAGTCTCGCGGCCGCCCGTCGTCGGGCAGCGCCTTCACAACCAGCTGCGCACTCTCGGCCCGTACCAGAAAGCGTTCTTCGCGGCTGAAGTAGCTGGACGACTGCGGAAGCGTGTAGCTGAGTTGTGGCGCCGGCACCATTTGCGTTCCCGATGCCACGGCAAAGAGCGCGCGCTGGAAGACGTGCGCTTCGAACACGCTGCCTCCGTAGTTCTGTGGCGGCACGCGCCGCGGCGTGCCCAGCTCGTAAGCCAGCAGGCCGCGCAACTCGGGGGGCAGGAATTCCGGATTACGACGCAGCCGCGCACGCGCCGACTCGCTGAGCAGCACCGCGACCTGGTACGTGACCTGCTGTCCGACATATACGGTGTCGGGAAACGTGGCCGCGTGAAAGTCGATCGGCCGATTGCCATTGGCCTGCAGTCGATCAAGAATGGCGGTCGGCGATGGTGACCGCTGCGACTGCAGCACCGTTGCGGTGGTGTGCGCGGCAATGGCGAGCACGAGCGCCGCGAGGCCGCGCAGAAATGATCTCACGCTCACCAGTCCTTGCCTCCAGGCGGTGTGCGACCCTGGCGCTGCTTCCGTCCCTGCACATCGCGCTCTTCGCGTGCCGCGCTGTTCAGCAAGGCTTCGGCTTGCTTCTGATCGAGACCGCCCTGGTTCTGCGGCTGTTCATCCTGCTTGTCGTTCTTCGAATCACCACCGCCGCCACCGCCGCCACCGCCCTGCGGCGGCGGCTGCTTGCGGAGCGCGAGCTCGTAATTCCACTTCGCATCGGCGTCGATGGGTCGCTCGGTGAGAAACGCGCGATACGCCGCGCGCGCGGCGGCGAACGCGGCCTCGGCTTCAGGATTCTGCGGGGTCCGACCCATCGCCAGCGACGCGTAGCCGGCATTGAAACGGGCGCGCATTCGCGTTTCGCCATCACTTTCACGTCGCACCATTTCCAGCAGCTCGGCGGCAGCGCTGAGTGAGTCCGCACCGATAAGGGCGGTGCCCAGGTTGTAGCGCGTACGCACCGTCGTGTCGCCATTGGCAATCTGTGCGCGGAATCCGGCGATGGCCGCGGCAACGTTGCCTGCAGCAAAGAGCGCCGCCGGGTCGGGTGCCTGCTTGCACGAGACCAGCGCGACAGGAAGTGCCACAAACATGAGTAGGAGCGCGGCCGGCGGCATCGCCGAGCTCGGGATGGCATTGGCCGTGTCATTCGCCGTACGCCGGCGCGTAAGCAACCAGGTGTCGTAGGCGAGCAGGGCCAGCGCGGGGAGCAACAGCCACAAAAAGCGCGGCACGTGATCTTCACGCGAATCCACCTTTCGCTTCGCCGTGCGCAAGGAGCGCAAGGCGCCTCGCACGCGGGTGGCCTTGTCGGAGGCTTCGGCGGGAATGAAGGTGCCACCGGCAGCTTTGGCCGCGGCCTCCAACAGCTCGGACGAGTAGCGGGTGATCACCACCTTGCCTTCATCGTCGCGCTTCTCGCGGGTGACGGAGCCATCCTGCACGGGAATGGTGCTGCCCTGTGTGGTACCAAAACCCACGGTCACGAGACTGACACCTTTCACGCCGGCTTCGGTGGCGGCGGCTTGCACATCTTCGGCGGGCTCGAACGCTTCACCATCGGTCATGAGCACGAGCGCGCGGTCGGCACTGCCGTCGCTGGCCAACAGCAGCTCGGTACCCTGACGAATCGCGCGGGCGATCGAGCTTCCTGCCTGCCCCACTACAGACGGATCGAGATTGTCGAGGAAGAGTTCGATGGCGCCATCGTCGCTGGTGAGCGGCGTCAGGATGTAGCTCCGTCCGGCAAAAGCGATCAACGCTACGCGATCGGCTTGCGACATGGCACGCAACCGACGGACCTCCTGCTTCACTCGTTCCAAGCGGGACGGACGCTCATCGGGCGCCATCATGGACAGCGACGCATCGATGGCGATCGCCATGTCGATGCCGCGCGCGCTGACCGGCCCGTGCGAGAGTCCCCAGCGCGGCCCCGACAGGGCAAGCCCCGCGAGAAATGCAACGAGAATAAGCCGGACGGTGCGTCCGCGTTCGTCGGGGTCGGTGATCATGACCAGACGACGCAGCGCCGATGACTCGGCGTAGCGCGCGAGTCGGACGCGGCGCTGACGCATGCGTACCGATCGCATCCACCACACGGCCAGCGGCAACAGCACGGCGGCGAGCAGTAGCCAAGGCATGTCGAAAATAAGCGGCGGGAGCGTGCTGGGGTTCATGGCAGCACGCCGCGCCGCGCGCGTAACGCGAGTTCGCCGAGGAGGGCCGCAATGCCCCACAGCAGCGGCCATCGGAAACGCTCGGTGTACCGGATGTAGGCGCGGGCCTCGACGAGCGAGCGCTCGAGCGTGTCGATCTGTTCGTAGATGCGTTGCAGCGCCTGCGCATCCTTCGCGCGGAAATAGCGACCACCCGTGTTGGCAGCGATCTCGGTCAGGAGCGCCTCGTCGATTTTCACGGGGCGATTCTCATAGCGCAAACCGAAGAGGCCGCGTCCAACCGGCACAGCGGCCATCCCTTCGCTGCCGACGCCGATCGCGTAAATGCGAATGCCGAAAGCGCCGGCGGCCTGCGCGGCCGTGCGTGGATCGATCGCGCCACGGTTGTTCTCACCGTCGGTGAGCAAGACCATCACGCGTGAACGACCGGGCGCAGTGCGGAGGCGGTTGGCCGCGGTGGCAATGGCGGTACCGATGGCGGTGCCGTCTTCGAGCTGGCCGACTTGCAGATTATCGATGGCCGCGAGCACCACGGGGTAGTCGGTGGTGAGCGGCACCTGCGTGAGCGCCTCACCGGAGAACGCGACGAGTCCCACGCGGTCCGATTTCCGACCAACGACGAACCGCTTCACCTTCTCTTTGGCGACTTCGATACGGTTCTGCGGCTGAAAGTCTTCGGCGAGCATCGAGCTCGAGATATCGACGACGAGCGCGATATCGATGCCTTCACTGGTGACGCGCTCGGCCCGCGCGCCGGATCGCGGCTGCGCGGCGGCCAGGATGAACCCGGCCAAGGCCAACGTTCGCAGCCACGGCAACCAGCGCACCCAGGCAAGGGACGGTTGCGGGCCGAGGGCGAGTACGGAGGCGCGGGAGAACGGGATCGCACGCTGTGGCGCGGCGCGTCGACGCCACCACGACCAGAGGGGCAACAACACCAGCAGCGCCAGGAACGCAGGGTGCGCGAAGTTGATGCCGAAGATCGACCACGCGTCAGGGCTCATCGAGCCGCTGAACTCGCTGATGAACTCACGGAACCGATCGAGTGTGCGGTTCATGTCGCCCCCGCCTTGGGGCGACGCGACTTGCGACGTGCGCCGTCTTCGTCTTTCTGCCTGGCGTCGCGCTCGGCCTTCGCGGCGGCGGCGCGCACCGCTTCTTCGGCGGCACGACGGGCGCGTTCGGCGGCCTCGATGTGATCGACGACAGCGCGCGCATCGAGGGCCAGCTCGCGGGCACGCGTACGGGACACGATGCGACGGGCGAACTTTATACCGTCGCCGTCGGCCATCAGTGAGATGAGTCGATCGCGCGGCACGCGATCGTCATTAGTTACGGCACCGATCAACTCGGAGCTGGTGAGCGACAGCACGGCCGAGCGATTGCGCAGGGCGAGATAGGTGCGCACCACGTCGATGGCCAGCGCGACGTAGCGTCCGCGCTCACCGGCGTCAGCCAACGCGAGCCGGTCCAACCGCTCGAAGTCGTGCACGGCGCGCGCATACGGATCGAGTGCGGCGTGCGGCGTTGCACCCTCGCGCTTCCGGCGGTGCTTGAGGAGCCACCAGAGTAACGCAAGCGCGGCCAGTACCAGTAGCGCCGGCCACCAGCGCTGCCACCAAGGCACGACGCGCAGAAAGAGATCGCGCGGCGGCTTGGGCTTGTGCATCGAGGAGTCGCCGGGCAGCACAGACTTCACGAACACGTTGGCCTCGTTGAGCGGCACCTTGAACGTGGTCGAGCCATAGCGCACGATTGCATCTTTCAGGCCGATCGGGAGCGGTCCGATGTTCCAGGCCGCCAAGGCATATTCGGCGCGTTCGGTGCGACCGCCGGTGTTCAACGATTCCTGCGTGACTTTCGTGGGCTCGCGGCTCACGACCATCGCCGTGGTGTCGTCGATCGCGGGCCATTCGATGCGCGCGCCGTCGGGGACGACGACGGTCACGATCAGCGTGAACGGATCGCCCACCTCGACGGTGTCGGGGCGCACCAGCAAGCCGGCCCTGACCCGCGATCCCGTGGATGGCGTCAGCACATTGGGCGACACCGGCGGCGATGCTTGCGGCAATGCCTGCGCGACGGCCAAGGCCGGACGCGACGCGAGAAGGAGCGCGCTCAGCGCGACCATCCGCGCCGAATTACGCCATGCGAGAAACATCAGCGGCTCCGCTGATCGGCCACGGAGACCGTTGCGTTCGGCGCGCGCACCGGGGCGGCCGTTCCGGCTGCATCACCCATCGCACCGCGCGGTCCGGTGCGTACGGCGCCGTGCGGACGACGGGTCCGCGCGCGGAAGAAGGAGAGCAGCGCATCCACGTAGCCGTGCTCCGTATGCACCACGATCTCGTCGAGTCCCAGTCGTCCGAACAGCTTGCGACGCAGCGTATCGTCGGTGGAGACCTGCGTGGCGAAGGCCGCGCGCACGGACGGGTGCGACGTGTCGATCTCGACGACCGCGCCGGATTCGGGATCCTGCAATCGCGCCGGGCCGATGTCGGGGAGCACCCGCTCCGACGGATCTTCGAGCGTCACGGCGATCACGTCGTGCCGTTGCGCCAGTCGCGCCAGCGGCTTCTCGAGATCATCGGCGAGAAAGTCGGATGCGAAAAAGACGACCGAACGGTGCGACAGCAGGCGCATGAGTCGATCGACCGCGACGGCCACCGACGTCCCGCGACCGACCGGGTTGGTGGTCATGAGATCGCGAATCAAGCGTAAGGCGTGCTTGCGTCCCTTGCGCGCCGGCAACGCGTGTTCGACCCGATCGGAGAACATCAGCAAGCCGACGCGATCGTTGTTACGCGTGGCGGCGAGGGCGAGCACGCCGGCCATCTCGATGGCGAGTTCGTGCTTGAAGTGCGCGCGCGTACCGAAGCGCGACGAGCCCGACATGTCGACGACGAGCATGATGGTGAGCTCGCGCTCTTCGACGTAGCGCTTGACGAAGGGGCGTCCCATGCGGGCCGACACGTTCCAGTCGATGGAGCGGACCTCGTCGCCGGGCTGGTACTCGCGGACCTCGGCGAACTCCATGCCCTGGCCCTTGAACAGCGAGCGGTACTCACCGGCGAAACGCGAGTCGACCAGCCGCCGCGTGCGCACTTCGATGCGACGCACCTGCCGCAGCACTTCAGCCGGTGCCACCGAAAGGGGTGACACGATTGTCGTGGTGCCGGGGTGCGGCGATGCGTCGGACTTCGCCACGGCGATCAGGGCGCTTCGACGACGGCGAGCAGACGCGAAACGATGGTGTCGCTGGTGACGCCTTCGGCATCGGCTTCGAACGACGTCAGGACGCGGTGGCGGAGCACATCCGGGGCAATGCTCTTGACGTCGTCGGGCGTGACGAAGGCGCGGCCACGAAGGAAGGCGTGCGCGCGGGAGGCCTGAGCGAGCGAGATCGTGGCGCGCGGTGACGCGCCGAACTCGATAAGCGGGCGCAAGTCGGCCGCGCCGACATCAGCCGGCGAGCGCGTGGCGTGTACCAGATCGACGATGTAGTCCACGATGCGCTCGTCCATGTACAACTCGGAGATGCGACGACGGGCGTCGAGCAATTCTTCCGGCGACGCAATCGCATTGACCACGATGCTTTCACCGCCTGCCATGCGACGGAGGATTTCCTTTTCCTCGGCGCGCGTGGGATAGCCGACGCGGAGCTTCATCATGAAGCGGTCGACCTGCGCTTCCGGCAGCGGGTATGTACCTTCCTGTTCGATCGGATTCTGCGTGGCGAGCACGAGGAACGGCTCGGCCAGTTTATAGGTGGTTCCACCGATCGTGACCTGCTTTTCCTGCATTGCCTCCAGCAAGGCGGCCTGCACCTTGGCCGGCGCGCGGTTTATTTCGTCGGCGAGGATGATGTTGGCGAAGATCGGCCCGTGCTTGACGCGGAATTCGCCGGTGGGCTGATCGAAGATCTGCGTGCCGACGACGTCGGCGGGCAGCAGGTCGGGCGTGAACTGGATACGCTGGAAGCTGGTGCGCACCGTTTCGGCGAGCGTGCGAACCGTGAGCGTTTTGGCGAGCCCCGGTACGCCCTCGAGGAGCACGTGACCGCCAGTGAGGAGCGCGATGAGCAAGCGCTCCACCATGTACTCCTGCCCGACGATTCGCTTGGCGACTTCGTGCAGGACACCCTGCACCAGCGCCGCGTCCTGCGACGCGGCAACGCTCGTGGTCACGATCTACTGCTCCTCTTGTTGGTGGCTCGTTCCGTCGAGCATACCCGACAGCGTCCGGTCTGCTCCCTCTTGGGGCCCCTCATATGGCCACCGCCCTAGCGGCCGGCGACCATGAGGGCTTCGAGTACTTCACGCTCAGTGCTGTTGAGGGCTCGTGCCCCGCCCGGTGGCAGATCGCCCAGGCGCACCGGACCAAATTGCGTCCGCACGAGGCGCTCCACCTCGAGTTCGAGCGCATCACAGAGGCGACGCACTTCGTGTGTCTTGCCTTCGGCAATGGTGATTTCCAAGGCCCAGCGACGTCCGCCGAGCGGACTGGCGACCACTTCCCGGGGGACGACCAAGCCGTCTTCGAGTTGGACACCGCGACGGGCGACCTTGGCCGCCGTGACGGCGTCACCGCGCACCGTGGCGACGTACGTGCGCTCCACCTCGTTGCTGGGGTGGGTGAGCGCATGGGCCGCGCGGCCGTCGGTGGTGAGCAGCAGCACACCCCCTGTCATGAAGTCGAGGCGTCCGACGTACACGAGTCCCGGGACATCATCCACGAGATCGAACACGGTGGTGCGTCCCTCGGGGTCCTTGCGGGTGGTCATGACGGCGGACGGCTTGTGGAGCACGATCCACGTGTGCGACGTGATGCGCGTGACCACGGGCGTCCCGTCGAGCATGATCTGATCGCGATTCGGATCGACGACCTGGCCGATCGTGGCGACGGCCCCGTTGACTTGTACGCGACCGTCGGCGACGGCTTGATCGGCTTCGCGACGCGAGACGACCCCGGCGCGGGCAAGAGCCCGTTGCACGCGCATAGGGCCTTCGCGCTCGGCCTTGACGGTGCCACCGGCCTTCGAGGGCGGCGGGGCGGCCTTGGGCGCGCGCGGCTTGCTACCCGGCGCGCGCGGCGGGGCGGTGTGCTGTTCAATCGGGCGACGCTTGGAGGAGCCAGAGTCGCTCCGATCGCGCTTTGGGCGCGCGGCCCGCGCGTCTTCCGGCTTCGCCACCGGCTTTGCCACCGGCTTTTCAAGCGCGACGGCATCGCGGGCGCTGCGCTCGCGCGGCGGCTTTGGTTTGGCGACCGACGGCACCCCGCGCTTCTCGTTGGCCGCACGAGCGGCGGCCCCGCGGGCCGACGGGCCCTTCGGCGTCTTCTTCTGCGTCCCGCGCCGGTACTCGCCCTTCTTTTCCGCGGCGGTTTTCTTCGGGGGCTTCGTCACTCCGGCACGACGGCTGTGTTACCGGCGCCACGCAGGGCGATCGCCAACTCATCGGCGCGCGGGAGTTCTTCCAGGTGTCGCAACGCAAACTGCTCGAGGAACTGAGAGGTGGTTCCGTACAGCAGCGGACGGCCGACGCCCTCGCTGCGCCCAACGATGTCGATGAGCCCGCGCTCGTGGAGCGACTTCAGCACGGATCCCACGGCGACACCGCGGATTTCTTCAATTTCAGCGCGGCCGATAGGCTGGCGATACGCAATGATGGCAAGTGTTTCGAGGGCGGCCGCCGACAGTCGCTGCGGCCGCACGGCGACCTGGGCGCGCTCGATGGCCTCGGCGAACTCGGCGCGCGTTAAAATCTGCCAACCGCCTCCCTGCTCGACCAGTTCGACGCCATGTCCATCGATGTCGTAGTGCTCGCGCAATTCATCGAGCGCCGCCGCGACGGCGGCGGGACTCGACTCCACGTCCAACGCCGCCAGCGCTTCCATGGGAATGGGGCGCGGGGCGGCGAACAGGGCGGCTTCAAGCAGCTTCGCTAACGGCGTCACGATGGATCTCCACAGAGGCGAAGGCGTGATGCTGCGCGATCCGCAGCTCACCAAGCTTCGCCATTTCAAGCAACGCGAGCAGCACCGACAGGATCTGCCAGGGCTCGGCGTCACGACCAACCAGATCGGACCAGCGGGCGGAGCGACGCATGGCGAGCACCGCGCGGACCGTCAGCATGGCACCACCCACGTCGAGGGCACGCGGAATGATCTCGTGCAGCGCCGGCTCCTTGGTGGTGCGCAGTACCCGATCGACGGCCGCCAGCAACTCCCCGAGGGAGAGCGACAACGGGGCGTTGAGCGGCGTGATATCGGCCGCTGGCGGCACCCAACGACGCGGGAACTGGTGCCGACGCCCTTCGCCGCGATGTTCGAGCAGATCGACGACTTCGCGCATCTGCTGATACTCGAGCAATCGGCGCACGAGTTCGGCGCGGGGATCTTCCCACGCTTCCTCACCATCGGCCCGCGGCAGCAGCATCTGCGCTTTGATGCGCAGCAGACGCGCAGCCATCTCGAGATAATCGGCCGCTTCGTCGAGTCCGAGCGTGCTGATGCGCGCCAGGAACTGCTCCGCAATGCGGGCGACCGGGATGTCGTAAATGTCGAGCTGCTCGTCGCGGATGAGCGACAGCAGCAGATCGAGCGGGCCAGTGAAGTGGCTCAGCTCAACGACAAAGGAGGGCGCCAGATTGTCGGCGCTGCGGAATTTCGGAGCGATCACGCGGCCTTCACGCGAAGGGGTTGGGCAGCATGTACGGGAAGTAGAACTGCTCGGCCAGCGCCCGCAGGAGGTACGCGGGAGCCAGCCAGATGTTCACGAGCGGCCGGGCAAACGAAAGCACAGCGAAGAGCAACAGCAGACCGACGCCGCCGAGGCGCTGATACTGCAGCGACCATTTCGGGGGCAGCAGATATTTGAAGACGTGCGATCCATCAAGCGGCGGAATCGGGATCAGATTGAACGCCGCGAGAATCAGATTGACGAAGATACCGGCGGCGAGCATCTGTTGCAGCACGCCAAGGGGTCGAACCAACGAGGGAAGATACTGCCCGATCAGCCCAACACCGATGATGAGCGGCACGATCAGGATGGCAATCAGCACGTTGGTCGCCACTCCGGCCAAGGAAACGATAATGTCGCCCTGTCGGTAGTTCCGATAGTTGCTCGGATTGACGGGGACCGGCTTGGCTCCGCCGAAGATGGGCGCGCCGATAAGTGCGAGCATGACCGGGAGGATGATGGTCATGAACGGATCGATGTGCTTGAGGGGATTCCACGTGAGGCGCCCGAGCTGATACGCCGTCATATCCCCTTGCTTGAACGCCGCATAGCCGTGCGCATACTCGTGGGCGACCATCGAGAAGAGCAGCACGGGTGCGATGAGCACGAGTTGTTGAGTAGAATCCACCGCAGCGGCGATTGGGAAGGGGCGTCAGGACCACGCAGGACGCGAATGCAAGCAAGTAGGAATCGGAAGGTAGTCCAGCGCTGGTCGGGTGTCAAAGCGGCGGGTGTGGCCGGAGACGCCAGTGGTTCTTGACCGGCGGCATCGTTGTGGATATGTTTCCCAGTCTGTCCGCAGTGGCCTGGGGCGCCGCCCCAACTGACTGTCGTTTTCGTACTTACCGATCTTACCTGCTGGGGAGTTTCCCGTGCCGAATATCAAGTCCGCGAAGAAAGACCTGCGGAAGTCGCGTGCGGCTGCGGTGCGCAATCGCGCGCAGCGTTCGGCGCTGCGTACCGCCGTGAAGCGGGCGAAGCTCGCCGCCGCTGGTGCCGATGATCGCCTGTCTGCGGTTTCGCTGCTTGATCGTGCGGCGCGCAAGGGCCTCATTCATCCTAACGCCGCTGCTCGTCAAAAGAGCAAGATGGCGAAGGCCGCAAACAAGGCCGCGTGATTTACGTTGTACGAAAAAGGGCCGGACTCACTGAGTCCGGCCCTTTTTCGTTGCCACCCGCCTTGGCCAGCCTCAGAACAGTTCAGAACGCGGCAAGCTCTCCGCCACACCGTTCGCAGTACCACTCGGTGGGCAAGTTCATCGTGCTACACTCGGTGCAGCGCAAGGTCTTGAGGGGTTCCTTGATCGGCGCCGCGGTCGGCACCGACGACACACTCGGTGACGAGCTGGCGGGCGTGGGATCGATCACCGATCGCAGGAACGCGAGATCGTCGAATCCGTCGCCGGCATCGACCGGCACTGTCAACGGCTTCGACACGGCCGTCGCGGTGTTGGTCCGCGGTGCTGACGGCGCCGACATCGACGAGGCGCCATGCACGTCGAGTTCGACCTCGATGCCCTCAAGCGACCGAGCAAAAGTCGAATCCGGGGTCCCCGTGGTGTCCGCGAACAGGGCCAGCGCATCGTCGAACTCGGTCGAGGGCTGCTCCGCCACCAGCTCCGCCACCACTTCAGGTATCAGCTCCGGCATCTCGGTTACGAGGCGCACGTCGGACATGACATCCGACATCACATCCGGCGTGGCATCGAAGGGGATGTCCACGGGGGCCATCGGCTCCACCACCTGCTCCGCCATCGGCTCGACGGGCACGTCGACCATCGGCACGTCTGGCACGTGAACCGGCGGCTCGCTGCTCGCACTGGCGAGGAGCGTGCGAATCTCGTCGACCTCGGCCAGCAGGCTGCCACGCTGCGCGCCGAGCGAGCCAATCTTCGCTTCGACATCCTGACGCACGACTTCCCAGTGATCGTCGTCGTATTCACCGACGGCGGTACGTAGCATCGCTTCGATGCGTTCGTCTTCGAGCGTAGCCAGTTCGGCCTCGAGCGCAGTCAAACGGCCGTCGAGGTCATCGCCGTGCGCCGACAGCGCGCCGACGTGCTCGCGCAGCTGCGTCGTGACGGCCTCGCGACGCGCGACGTAATCACCGTGCACGCGGTCGAATACGCGACTCGGCGTCTCCGCGCGACGCGCGTCGAGCGCGGTCAACCAGTCATCATAGCGTTGCCGCTCGGCAACGAGCGACCGGACTTCGTCGATGGACACTGCGTGAAACTCCGTCATGTGAGGGCGCTGACTCAACAAATCGATTCCAGGTACGAACCAGACGAATATGGCTGAGGTGAATCACGACCAAGTGTGATCCAGGTCGCAATCTTCCGTCAGGCCCTCTTCTCCCGTGATGCATCCTCGTATCGGGGATGCATAGAAGCAAGCACAGACGCTTCAGCTGGCGGAAGCGATCGTGCACCACCCAGTAAGTGCGCGATCGCGAGAATCCGCGCCGATTGCTCCACGGTTTCCATTCGCAGCAAAGCATCCTCGATCGATCGGCCGACCGTTGTTACCCCGTGATTCGCCAGCAGGAACACGTCATGCGCCGCGAGAAACGGACGCATGGCGTCGGCGAGAGCCGGCGTGCCGGGACGCCCGTAGGGCACCAGCGCAATCGGCCCTACCACGACCGGCAACTCCGGTAAGACGTCGGCCGGCAGAGGAATCCCCGCTGCGGCGAATCCGGTGGCTGCCGGGGGATGGGCGTGCACGATCGCCTGCACATCGGCGCGGGCCGCATAGCAGGCGAGATGCATCCCCAATTCCGACGAGGGGCGGCGCGCCGTGTCACGCGCCGGGGGGTCACCCGGAGGCGCGTCGCCTCGTTCCTCGTGACACAGTGTGCCGTCGGCGTGCACCCGGAGCACGTGAATGTGGTCGATGGCGCCTTTGTCGACGCCGCTAGCCGTTACCAGCAGATCACCGTTGGAGAGCCGGCAGGAGAGGTTCCCCTCCGCACCCGCCAGCAGTCCGCGCGCATGCAGTCGGCGGCAGGCGGCGGCCAGCATGATTTGCGCGTCGAGCACGGCTTGCTCCACTGTTTGCTCAGTCGGCGCGATAGACGACGCGACCGCCGACGACGGTGAGTCGGGCCTGTCCGGTGAGCTGGTGGCCGCCGTAGGGCGTGTTACGTCCCTTCGACTTGAACGCCTTCGGATTGACGGTCCAGGTGCGATTCGGATCGAACACGGTGACGTCGCCAAGGCTGCCCCGCGCGAGTGTACCACCCGGCAGATGAAATACCTTCGCGGGCTTGCAGCTCATCGCATAGACCATCTGCGACATGGTCATGATGCCGCGATGCAGCAGGAACGTGCAGTTGATGCCGAGTGCGGTCTCGAGTCCGACGATACCGTTGGGCGCATCGGCGAACTCGCGTTCCTTCTCGTCGTAGTGGTGTGGCGCATGATCGGTGACGAGCAGATCGATGGTGCCGTCGGCGAGTCCCTGCTGCAGGGCCTCGACATCGGCCGCGGTGCGCAGCGGCGGATTCATCTTGGCGTTGGTGTTGTAGCCTTCCACCGCATCCTCGGTGAGGGAGATGTGGTGCGAGCACACTTCCGACGTGACGTTGATGCCGCGTTCCTTGCCCCAGCGCACGAGCTCCACCGAGCCCTTCGTGCTGAGATGGCAGAGGTGGATGTGACCACCGGTGCGCTTGGCGAGGAGAATATCGCGAATGACGTAGATCTCTTCGGCTTCGGGCGGGATGCCCTTGAGACCGAGCTTCGCGCTCATGATACCTTCGTTCATGCTACCACCGCGAGCGAGCGTCATGTCTTCACAGTGTTCGGCGATCGGCACGTTGAAGGCCCGCGCATACTCGAGCGCCGTGCGCATGAGCTGCGCACTTTCCACGGGCCTGCCGTCATCGCTGAAGGCGACGGCGCCGGCGCCGGCCATCTCCGCGATTTCGGCGAGCGTCTCCCCCTTCTGCCCCACCGAAATGGCGCCGTATGGGTATACGCGTGCGAAGCCAGCGGCTTCACCTTGGCGCTTCACGAATCCGACGACGGCTTGATTGTCGGTGACGGGTTTGGTGTTCGGCATGGCGCAGACGCCGGTGAATCCGCCGGCGGCAGCACTGTGTGCGCCGGTGGCGATGGTCTCGACGTCTTCACGACCCGGTTCGCGCAGATGGATGTGCACATCGATCATGCCGGGTGTAACGACCAGTCCACTCACGTCGATGACGTCGGCGTCGTCTGGTGTGCCGATGCCGCTGCCGCACGCTTCCACCCGTCCGTCGCGCAGCAGTACGTCGCCGACAGTGTCCATTCCCTGCGACGGATCGACGATGCGTCCGCCGCGCAGCAGCAGGTCCCGGCTCATATGACGCCCTTCTTCGCCGCTTCGGCGAGTTCCGGCTTACCGCCGGCCAGCAGATACAGCACGGCCATGCGCACCGCCACGCCATTGGTGACCTGATCGAGGATCACCGAGTGTGGTCCGTCGGCCACGTCGCTATCGATTTCCACGCCGCGATTCATCGGTCCAGGGTGCAGGATGAGGATATCGCGCGGCGCCTTCTCGAGCCGCGCACGGGTAACGCCGTACACGCGGTTGTATTCGCGCAACGAAGGGATGTAACCAGCCTGCATGCGCTCGAGTTGCAATCGCAGGACGTTGAAGGCATCGGCCCATTCGACCGCTTCTTCGATACGATCGAACACCGTTACGCCCATCTCGCCGATGGCGTTGGGCAGCAGAGAGCGCGGACCGCACACCGCGACTTCCGCGCCGAGCTTGGTGAGACCCCAGATGTTGGAGCGGGCGACGCGCGAGTGGAGCACGTCACCGACAATGCAGATGCGACGACCGGTGAGGTCACCGAGATGATTGCGCAACGTCAGGATATCGAGCAGGCCCTGCGTGGGATGCTCGTTCGTGCCGTCGCCGGCGTTGATGACATTCGACTCGATGCGTTCAGCGAGGAACTGCGCCGCTCCGGATGCGCCATGGCGAATGACCACCATGTCGATCTTCATCGCTTCGAGATTGCGTGCGGTGTCGACGAGTGTTTCGCCCTTCGAGACGCTCGAGTTTGCAGACGCGACATTGACCGTGTCGGCGCTGAGTCGCTTCTCGGCGAACTCGAACGAGATGCGTGTGCGCGTGGATGCTTCGAAGAACAGGTTGACGATCGTGGCGCCGCGCAGTGTCGGCACCTTCTTGATCGCCCGCTCGGAGATTTCGCGGAACGGGACCGCGGTGTCGAGCACGAGGCGGATCTGATCGGCCGAGAGCGGCGCCAGTCCGAGGAGATCCTTGCCGAGGGGGCCAGCCATCGCGTCAGGCCTCGGTATCGCGATCAGCGATCAGCACTTCGTCACGGCCATCGAGTTCTTCGATGAACACGTCGACGCGCTGCCCGAGATTCACTTCGACTTTACGACCGATCACGTCGGCATGAATGGGCAGTTCGCGACCGCCGCGATCGATCAGCACGGCGAGCGCGATGCGTGCCGGGCGTCCGAAATCGGCGAGTTCGTCGAGTGCGGCGCGCACAGTGCGTCCGGTGTAGAGCACGTCATCGACGATGACGACGTTCTGATCGTCGAGCGTCCACGGAAGCCGGGTGGTGCCGACCACGGGACGCGGTCCGACGGTTTGCAGATCGTCGCGATAGAGCGTGATGTCGAGCGCTCCGCTCACGATATCTACGCCTTCCTGCGTTTTGATGATGCGCACGATGCGCTCGGCGAGCTGCACGCCGCGACGCTGGATTCCGACGAGCACGAGATTGTCGGTGCCGGCATTCAATTCGACGATCTGGTCGGCCATGCGACGCAGCGTGCGATCGAGCGCGCGGACATCGAGGACGATGGAAGGCTTTCGAGACATGGCAGCAATATAGCGCGACTCAGCCGTGGTAACCGGCCTCGACAAACGAACAGGGCGACGAAGTTCGAGACTCCGTCGCCCTGTTCGCCTACCACTCGCGGTTGCTGCGCGGGGGCTGTGCACCAGCGGCCGGTCGCTGTGACCAAAGCCCCGAGAAGGGCGACAAATGACGGGCTGCAGTCCGGGCGGCGCGCAAACGAGACTTGTCGATGGCCGGCACGGTCGACGTCGCCGCGTACACCGCGATGTCGGCCGCGGCGTCCATGGTGGCGAGGGCAAATCCGTGCGACCAGTCCGGGCCGTACGGGTGCGAGTCGGCACGTTCATCGACGCCCATGCCGAAGGCGACGCACTTGTCGGCGGCCTCGCGGAGGGTGCGGCTGGAGGCCAGATGGGCGACGACGACGTGGAAGCCGTCCCGGCGTCCCATGTGATAGCTCGGCGACTGCAGCGTCTCTCCGGCCGGCGCCTCGACAACGCCCGATGCGATTCCCGTAAGCATCACGCACAGCTGCGAGAAGTAGCCACGAATCTGATCAATCGGCGGCTCTTCGAGAATACGGGACATGGCTTTTCCGGCTCGGGTCGACGCGACGGCCGCCATTCAGCGACATCGCACACGAGAAAGCGGGCAAGTGACGTGCCGAACCCTTCCGAGCGCCATTCGGTACTGTTTCCCTCGTATTTCCCTCTGGAGCGTCACAGATGGCCCGCTAGACGTTGCGTTCTTCCCACCATAGGTGAGGCGAGCGCGCTACAGCGGCGGCAGCCAATCATCCTATCGGCGACCAGCCAGTCCTTACCCGGCATACAGGTTGAGGTCGGTGCCCACTGCATCGGCCATCGCCATGGTGGTCTCCCAGTCGGGATGCCGGAGCGTGACATGGCCGTCCGACAGCAGGGTGCTCTTCCAATCGCGTCGCGGGGCGCCGATCGGGAGCAAGTCCACCACGCAGATCGCGTCGCCAAAGCGCTGGCGGAGCTGTTCGAGACCCTCGATGCGCTGGATGCGACCCTGACCGTGGGCCCGTTTGGTGATGCAGGCCGTGTTGTACTTTCGCTCGATCGTCTGCGAAAAGGTGCCGTGCAGTTCGGCCTCGGCCCACCCGTTGAAAAGATCCATCTCACCGGAGTAGTTCATCAGATCGACGGTACGTGCGCCGGGCGGACGGGCTGCGACCTCCCCGAACACCGCTTCGCCGTCGGCTTTGAGATACCACTCCATGTGGGTGAAGCCGGTGTCGTAGCCCAGGACCTCGAGCACCTTTTCGCCCATGGCGCATCCGCCCGCCAGCTTCGGGTCATCGACGTTCTTGTAGGTGAGTGTCTGCGGCGAAATCCACTCGTTGGTGCGAGCGATGAGCGGCCGCGGGCGATAGAAGCCAATGTGGAAGTACTTGATGTCGCCGCCGGCACAGACGGTGTCGTAGGTGTACTCATCGCCGTCGATGAACTCCTCGACATCGACCACGGCAATGTGACCGAGCTGGGCGATCGCGTTGGTGACATCCTTGGCGTCGTCGCAGCGATAGGTATCCATCGAGCCGGCTCCGGCGATCGGCTTGATGATGAGCGGATAGCCCACCTGCTCCGCCGCCGCCCACACTTCGGCGGGGGTACTGGCGATCGCGTGATGCGGCACCCGCACGCCACCCTCGGCGAGCGCCTGCTTCATGAGGTCCTTGTTACGGAAGCGCAGCGACTGCTGGTACGACTGGCCCGGCACCTCGAGGGCTTCACGGATCTGCGCCGCGATCTCGACCCCGGGCTCCCAGAGGCAGCAAACGCGATCGACGGTGCGAGCGCCCAGCCAGCGGCGGATCTGCTCGATGGCCACGCCAGGGTTCGTGAAGAGGTCGGTGGCCTGGAGGTAGTCGCTGAGATGGCGCCGTGCGATGTCGGGCAAGTCGTGCGCGGGCGTATTCGAGACACCCAACACGGTGGCGCCCTGCTCGGAGAGGCCTCGCACGAAGAGCGGCATTTCACCCGGGAAACCGGGGGTCAGCATCAACACAGTCTTGGACACAGGTCGATTCGGCAAAAAGAGGAGGCGCTCAGCCCAGTCGAACGCGAACGCTGGAAACGATATACTGCAAGGCGTTCTGCACCACGGCGGTATCCGGGTGCCGAACGATGATGTACCCTTCGCCCTCGTAGCTGCCCGTGGGGTGCTGCCCAAGGTGAGGCAGGCGGAGGTCGCAGATGAGGGCGCCGAACTGCTCCTGTACGGTGTCGAGCCCGTGTACGCTGACGACCTGACCGGTGCCCTGCCCTCGCAAATACGCGGTGCCCACGGCGTAGTGCCGTGCGGGTGGGTCGAACGTGCCATCGATCATGAGACGCACCCACGCCGCCACGAAATCGATGTCGTGCGCGCGAGAGATCATGGTGGTGATGTTGGCGCCCGGTGGACGGGCCGCGATTTCACTGATGGCGACGCTGCCATCGTCGCGCCGGAACCACTCGCAGTGCGACACGCCCGTGCCCATCCCGAGCGCGCGCAACGCCTCGGCGCCCACGGCGCGGATGTCGTCGAACTCGGGCGCGTCGATCTCGCGCGGCAGCAGCACGGTCCACTGAATCCACGAGTTCTCGACCACGTCGAGTGGCGTGGGGCCGTAACGCGTGAGTGAATGCCAGATGGCCTCGCCGTCTATCGACACGGTCTCCAGCGAGTATTCGGTACCGCGCAGAAACTCTTCGGCGAGCATCGGATTATCCGGCGTGGCCCGATAGTTCGCGAGCATCGCGTCGAGTGACGCCACATCGCGAATGCGCTGGGTCGCGATCGCGCCAGCACCAGCGGGCGGCTTGAGCACGATCGGGTACCCGACTTCGGCGATGAACGCCAATGCGTCGTCGCGCGAGGCAATGAGCCGATGCCGAGCGACAGGGACCCCCGCCGCCCGTAACGCATCCTTCATGCGTGCCTTGTCGCGGAAGTTGTGCGCCGCGGCACTGGTGAGCCCCGGAATGTCGAGCCGTTCGCGCACGATGGCCAGCGGTTGCTGGAGTTGCTCGTAGGCGCCGAAGCAGCGCGCAATTGCGCCTTGGGTGGCACCGAGCGCTCGCACGGCCTGTTCGAGCGACGCCGCATTCGTGACGTCATCGACCTGCCAGTGCGCGGCGATTCGCGCGGCGCTGTTCGGCGCCAGTGCGGAGAGCGGCTGTTGCGCGATGACCCCCAGACGCACATGCGGCATGTCGAGCGCGGCCTCGATCATCTGCGTGGCCGGCGGCGAGAAAATTGGACAGACGAATATCACGAACATGGCGCAGTGCTAATAGGGAAGGATCGGGACGGATGCACGATCGCGGTGCCGCCCGTGGGGCAACACCGCGACCGATACGTGGACAGCGATCCGACTTACTGACAGACCCAAGCGCCGCCGCCGACTGTAGCCGTGGCCTTCACACCGGTGGCCGAATCGGCGGCGGTAAAGGTCACCTTTTCGAGCGCGCCGTCTTCCTGGTTGCTGGTGGTGCACTGCACCTCCAGCCGCATGGTGAAGGTGCCGTTGATATCGGCGTCGACCTTACCGAAATCTTGCGCCTTGGTGGATCCGGGCGCGCGCGTAGCGGTGAGTTTCACGCGGGCAGCGGCCGGCCAGCTCTTGCCCTTGAAGACGATGCGGGCACCCTGCTGCAACCGCTCGGCCTCAACGGCAAGTTGCGGCTTCGCCTGTCCTGTAATTGCGCTGGCTGCGGTCGCGGTCAACGACAGCACGCCAATGGCCAACGCCGGGCCCAGCATGCGGCGCATGAATGCCTGCATCGCAGATCCTCCTGAGTAGGTGACGCCGCTGGTGATCTACCGTGACGTAATGGTGAAGATGAAGCACGAGGGGAGAGAACGCAAACATCATCGCTCGCTCACCGCTCGAGCTTGAATCCTGGGTCGATCGCCGGGCGCTTGGGGGTCGTGGCCACGTACCAGCCGGTGAGGTACATCCACTGCGTCATGCGCGTGAGCTTCGGGTAGTCGATCGCCGACGGTTTGTCGCGTGGCGTGTGGTAATCGGGATGCAGGTTCGTGCTGTACATCACGGCCGGCACATTAAGGCGTGCGTACGGCACGTGATCGCTGCGGAAATACCAGCCTTCCGGGTGCGTGGGCCGATCCCAGATCGAGTCGAGTTTGAAGGCACCGGTGAGCGTATTGGCGCGCAGGGCCATGTCGACCAACTCGATGGAATTGCGGTGTGGCGGCTGGATGCCGAGCAAGCTAGCCGAATCGGGGTTATTGCGGCCGATCATGTCGCCGTTGAGCACAGCCACGATGTTCGGGAGAGGCACGACCGGGTGCGCGGCATGATAGCGCGAGCCGAGCAGTCCTCGTTCCTCGGCACCGTGGTATACGAACAGCACCGAACGCTTGCCGGGCTGCTTCACGAAGGCGCGGGCGATCGCGAGCAGCGCAACGCTCACGGTGCCATTATCATCGGCGCCGGCCCACACGGAGTCGCCGTCGATGACATAGCGCACGCCATCGTGGTCCTGGTGTGAGCTGTACAGCACGTACTCATCGCGCAGCTTGGGATCGGTGCCACGCACCACGCCGATGATGTTGCTGGACGGCGTCGTGAAGTGTTCGACGCGCACGTGCATCTCGACCGACCCTCCGGCCTTGAGCGCAGCGGCCATGGCGCCGCGCATGAGGAAAGCGGGCGTGGGCGCGGCGCGGGCGGCTTGCGGACGTGCGGCCTGCGTGGCCTGTCCGGCGAAACGCGGCGCGCCACCATCGACGTCGTAACTGCCACGCTCGCGCAACACACCGAGCCCGTCGAACGCAAGGTCGGTGATGGAGTCGGCCACGAGGATGATCGCGACCGCACCGCGCCGCTGCACGCGCTGCGTCGCGGCGGCGATGGCGGCGTTGGCGTAGCGGACCTCGACCGAGTTGGTCGTGGTGCGGATGGCCGACGCCGCCGGCGTGGTGATCTGGATCGCGGCGATCTTGCCACGCACGTCGATGGTGGAATCCGTGCCGTTGCCGACCCACACGATCGGAGCGTTCACATCGGCGTTGGCGGAACCGAGCGGTACGAAGTCCTTCCAGACCACGAGCGCCTTGTCGCCCACGGCACCGGTGGTGGACACGGTCGATACGCGTGTGCGGACCATGTTGAACCATTGGAAGTACGTGCCATCGAGCCCCATCGGCTTCACTCCGATCTGGCGCAGTTGCTCGGCGACCCAGATCGACGCCCGCATTTCGTCGGGCGTGCCGGCTTCACGACCGCGCATGCCGTCGCCGGCCATGGCGTAGAGATCCCGTTCGAGATCGGCGCGCTTGATGGCGGCCATAGCGGCTGGCACGGGCGCCGTTGCTGTTGGCTTGGCCTTCGCTTGCGCCGTGGCTTGCGCCGGAAGGGCGAGCGTGGCGGCGACGGCCGCGAACCGCACGAATCGTGTTGAGAGCATCAGGGTTCGGGCTGGTAGGAGCAAATGGTGTGGGCGGCGATGTCCACTGGTGGAAGGTACACGGATTTCAGCGGACCGCGGGCGGAACTGATCACACAGAGGTCAGGAGAAAAGGAGGATAACAGGGGGCTGCGCGGTAACCTGCCGGCTCTCCGATCGCTCCGTGGCAGCCGCGCGCACCGCGGTTCACGCGAAGTCCGCGAAGATCGCGAAGGCACGCGAAGAACAGCGAAAGATGAGGCAACGCGGCGATACCATGTGTTGGACAAACCCAAGCGTTTGGCTATTACTTTTGCCGACTGTCGTGCGCTCGGGCCAGAGGCGAGAGAATGGGCGAAAGGGTGGACGGCCGAAAGCGGGAGTGTAGTCAGAGTTTTCGCATCAGGGTTCGGGCCGGTAGGAACGAATGGTGTGGGCGGCGATATCCGCATCGAGAAAGTACACGGGCTTGAGCTGACCACGGGCGAACATCGCGGCCTGGTCGCTGTAGTGGGGCGACGTAGAGTCGGCGCTCTGTCCGTAGGCCAGCACCGAATAGGCGCGGGGCGCCCGGGCCCCGAACTCCACGGCGAGAATCCATCCATCGCCGGAGTTGGCGCTGCGCGTGCCGTCGGGGAGTTGCTCGTACGAGAGCACGCGGAAACAGCCGAGTGCTCCACTGCAACCGCCGACCGGTTCGTTGACCGGCCCACGGCGTACACGGTGCACATCGCCCCACGCCACGTCAACGGATCTATAGCGCCGCTGCATGTCGTCGACGGCCCAGGTGAACGCACTGATGGCCTTGTCGCGTTGACCGATGCCGCGCGGCGTGGACGTGAGTTTGGCCCATGACCACTTCTCAGCGTAAGCGGAGTCACGCGCTTGCGACTGATAGCGACGCCACCAGGTTTCGAAAAGCAAGCCGCCGCGGCTGGTGGGCGCGACGGTGTTGTCCCATGCCTCGAGCACGGCGAGCGCCTGGGCGACGGCGGGGGTAGGCGAGGATGACTCGAGCGCGGCGACGAGGTCGGGCTTGACGCGGTCGGCAAGCAGCATGCGCATGCTGTGCTTGCGAACGAGTACATCTTCGAGGGACAGCTTGTCCTTGCCGCCGATGAGCTGCAGCGCGTGCTGGCTGCGCAGGCGCAGCTCGCCTCGCTCCACGTTGTCCGGATAGCGCGCCGTATCGAGGAGCGCGTTGAGATTGGCGAAGTGCGGTGCGTCGTTCTCGTTGTGGACATATCCGCCGCGAGGGTTGAGCGTTTGCGGCAGCGAATCGAGCGCGATCAAGCGTGTCCACACATCGGCCGACGCACGCGCGGGAATCGGCATGGAGTCACCGCCCGAGCGCGTGGGAAGGCGCGGCACCGTACCCATCCAGATCGTGAGGATGTTTCCGGCACGATCGGCGTAAGTGAGGTTTGACGTGGCTCGAGCACGCGTGGCCAAGGCCCCCTTCCACTCGGCGAGATTGTGCGCGCGCATCATGGCGAGGAACTGCGACCCGGCGCGATACTCGCCTTCGGGGCCGGCGCGCACGATGTACAGTTTGTTGGCGGTGCGATGGACGACCGGTCCGAGCGGGGTGAACGCAACGCGCTGTGTTTCACTGACCAACGAGTCGTCGGTGCTGCCGATGCGGTACGGCAGTGTGATGTACTCGTAGCGAATCGGGATAGTCGTTCCATCGAACCGATAGCGTTCCGGATTGGTGGGGTCGAGATCGAGTTCGTAGACTTCGTCGAGATCTGGTGCGTTGTTGGTGGTGGCCCAGCCGAGGTCTTTGTTGAAACCACCGATCACCGAGAAGGCGCTGCCGATGCGGAAGTCGCCGTAGAAATCGAGTTTTCCCGGCAGCGTGACGTGGGCTTCCCAGTAGCCGGCGGTCCAGGCGAGGTGCGGATTGCGCAATAGAATGGCGCGACCGGATTTCGTGCGGCTAGGGGCGAGTGCCCAGGCATTGGAGCCGACGTCGGCATCGGCGCCGAGCAGCGGCGCGGCTTCTCGGTCGAGGCTCCCTGTGTCGCGAGGGGCCGGGCCGCCCGCACTGCGCTGCAGCCAGCGTGTGACCAGTCGCTCGGCGGTTGCGATGTTCGCGGTTCCGATATCGCCGGCGGCCACATCGTGCCCGTGGAAGACCGGTTTGGCCCACGACGGTAGCGTGTTCACGTTGGCGCGGATGTAGCGGTTCACGCCCTCGGCGAACCCGTCGTACATGTCACGGGTGTCGGCATCGAGCAGGTGATACGTCTGTTCGACGCGCTCGTGTTCGAGCGCTGCAGCGAAATCGGACGACAGGCTGTCCCGTCCGAACGTACGGCCCATCCACCCTTTCGAACGGATCAGACTGAGTATTACGCGCACTCCGTAGTCTTCGGCTTGCGTGTAACCAAGGCCAATACCGATGCCCTTGAAGTTGTCGGCGCTGATGTGGGGTACGCCGTATGCGGTGCGTCGGATGGTCGGTTCGCTGTTGGCGGGAGCGGGCTGTCGTGCGGCACCGAGCACCGCGGCGGCGATGCACAGAGGAATCAGGAGGCGAAAACGACGCGGAGCGTTTGAGGACATCACGCAATGCTGCGGCCTCGCGGGTGTTGGCGCAACGTCTGGCGCGACGCATAACCGAGTGAATTACTCGCGATCTGCGCTCTTGCGAGGACGACCCGACGCGATACGTTCGCAGAGGCCGCTTTCCGAACGAAAGCGGTGGCACGCCTTCCCGCGACATACCCCAAGGAGTTCTTCATGACCCAGCGAAGTTTGCTCGGCGCACTGGCCGTCGTCGCCGCAGCCTTCGCGGCCCCCGTCGTGCACGCGCAGCAAGCGACGACGGGGACCGTATCAGGCCGCGTGACGGATGCTGCTACCGGACAGCCCATCGGCGCCGCGCAGATCCAGGTGGTCGGTACCACGCTCGGCGCGCAGAGCAATCAGGACGGCATGTATTCCATTCGGGCGGTGCCGACTGGTGCGATCACGCTGCGCGTGCTCCGCCTTGGCTTCTCGGAAGGGCGCCAGTCGGCGACGGTGTCGGCGGCGCAAGTGACCACCGTGAACCTGCAGATCAAGTCGGTGCCGGCGGCGCTCAACCCCGTGGTTACGACCGCGACCGGCGATCAGCGCCGTATCGAAGTGGGTAATTCGATTGCCCAGATCAACGCAGCCGAAGTCGTGGAGACGCGCGGTGTGTCGAACATGGCCGACTTGCTCACGGCGCGTGCGCCGGGCGTGCTGGTGACGCCGGGTACGCAGACTGGTGCCGGCATGCGGGTGCGTATCCGCGGCACCAGCTCGGTGGCATTGTCGAACAACCCGATCTACGTGATCGACGGCATTCGTATCGATGGCTCGACGGGTTCCTCGACACTCAGCGTGGGCGGCACCACACCGAGTCGCGTGGGGGATCTGAATCCGGAAGAGATCGAGTCGATGGAAGTGGTGCGCGGCCCGTCAGCGGCCACGTTGTACGGCACCGACGCGGCGAACGGCGTGATCGTGATCAAGACCAAGCGCGGCGTGGCGGGCAAGCCGCAGTGGAACTATTACACCGAGCAGACGGCGCTCACCGACCGCAACGCGTACCCGACCGCCTACCGTGCCTGGCGCAACGGCACGACCGCGGCGACGACCTCGACGCGCTCGAACGCCGTGCAGTGCTTCCTGACGCAGAAGGCGGCGGGCTCGTGCGCCATCGACAGCGTGAGCAGCTATAACCTGCACGATGATCCGGAGTCCACGCCATACGGCATTGGATACCGGCAGCAGCACGGTTTGCAGCTGAAGGGCGGTTCGGACGCGGTGCGCTACTTCCTGCACGGCGAATGGGAAGCCGAAGACGGCGTGACGAAGCTCCCTGAATTCGACGCGCGCAAGTTGGCGGCGGCCGGCACACCGTTGAGCGCGATCCAGCTGAGCCCGAACAACCTGAACAAGATCACGTCGCGCGCGAATCTCAACATCACGTTGTCACCGAAGGCCGACGTCACGGTGAGCGCGGGCTATACGAATCAGGATCTGCGTCTGCCGCAGAGCGACGATTCGGGAACGGCGGGTGTGGCCGCCAACGTGTACGGCGGGCCCGGGTTCAAGTACAACCAGACGGCGACGGGCGACACGCTGTTCGGCTGGCGGCAGTTCACACCGCGCGACATTTTTCAGTCGGAATACAACCAGAGCATCAACCGCATCATCTCATCGGTCGGGTCGAACTATCGTCCGATGGATTGGCTCGCGCTGCGCGGCACCTTCGGTGTGGACTATCTAAATCGCGTGGACACGCAGCTGTGTCGTTTCCAGAATTGCCCGGACATCGGCGCGGATCGGCAGGGGTACAAGCGCGACAACCGTACGAGCTTCTACACCTACACGGTCGATGTCGGCGCAACGGCGACCAAGAAACTATCGTCGGCGATCGAGTCGAAGACCACGGCTGGCGTGCAGATGTTCCGGAACATCTTCGATCGCAACGGCGCCACAGGCCTCGTGCTGCCTCCCGGCGCGACCACGGTGACGGCGGGCGCGACGGCGCAGGCCGACGAGTCGAGCAGCGAGAGCCGCACGCTGGGCGCCTTCGTGGAACAGAACGTGGGTTTCAATGACCGCCTGTTTCTCACGGCCGCACTGCGCTCGGATCGCAACAGCGCGTTCGGCGCGAACTTCAAGACGGTGTTCTATCCGAAAATCGCGGCGTCGTGGGTGCTGTCGCAGGAGTCGTTCTTCCCGAAGCCGCAGTGGCTCGATCAGCTTCGCCTGCGCAGCGCGTACGGCGCCTCGGGCGTGCAGCCCGGCACGATCGACGCCGTGCAGTTCTACTCGGCCACCGCCGGTCGGCAGGAGAGTGGTGACGTGCCCGCGCTCGTGTACTCGACGCTGGGCAACCAGAATCTCCGGCCCGAGCGCTCGACGGAAACGGAAATCGGACTGGATGGTACGTACTGGAACGCGCGTATCAACACCGAGATCACGTACTACAACAAGTCGTCGAAGGACGCGCTGGTGAGCCGAATCCTGCCGCCGTCGCTGGGCACCGGCGCCACGGCCCGGCTGGAAAACCTCGGCTCCGTACGGAACCGTGGATTCGAAGCGCTGATCTCGGCACAGCTGATTCAGCGGAACGCGTTCGGTCTCGATGTGACGCTGAACGCCGCGTACAACGACAACGAGCTGATCAGCTTGGGCGGGCAGCCCAGCATCGGCGTGACGCAGCAGCAGCGCCAGGGCTATCCGCTGTATGGCTGGTGGTCGCGTCAGCTCACCGGCTTCGAAGACAAGAACGGCGACGGCATCATCACGTACAACGCCAGTCAGGCGCTGAGCGAGATCATGGTCACCGACACGTCGGTGTTCATCGGCTACTCGATGCCGAAAACGGAGATCGGCTTCACGACCGGTATCGACCTGTTCAACAAAGCGCTGCGTGTGAACGCGTTGGTGGACTACAAAGGCGGTCACAAGATCTACAACAACACGGAGCGTATTCGCTGCGCGAGCCGATTCAATTGCTCCGGGCTGCTGAATACGGCCTCGACGCTGGAAGAACAGGCGAGGGTAGTCATGGTGCGTGAACATCCGAGCCGCTCAGTGGCCGGGTACTTCGAGGACGGCGACTACCTGCGCTTCCGCGAACTGTCGGCGTCCTACCAAGTGCCGGCGCGCTTCGCAAACCGTCTGTTCCGCGGACGGAGTCTGAGCGCCACCGCATCCGTGCGTAACCTCGGCATTCTCTGGACCAAGTACACCGGCGTCGATCCTGAAGCGTTCTTTAGCACAGGAGACGCGCCGTCGGAGTTTCAGGCGTTCGGCCCGCCGACGTACTTCGCGTTCCGCTTCACTTTCGGCTTCTGAGGAGCATTCACCTTATGTATAGCACTTTGCACTCACGAGTCCGCGCGCTCGCCATGACGATCCTTACGGCCGGTACCTTGGCGTCGACCGGCTGCGATCCCGCCGAGTTCCTCACTGTCGAGGACCAGGACATCATCAACCCGAGCAACGTGGCCAGCGCGGCCGGCGCCAACGCCGCCCGCATTGGAGCGATTGCACGTCTCAACGTGGCGACCGCCGGCGGCGAGAGCCTGCTGCTGCTCGGCGGCCTCTTCACCGACGAATGGAACAACGGTGACTCGTTCATCGCGCGACAGGAGATCGACCAGCGCGTGATCACGCCCCAGAACAACTTCCTCACCGACGCCAATCGGTCGATGCATCGCGCGCGGTTGTCGGCCGAGCAGTCGATTCAGCTGTTGAAGCAGTGGAGCCCGACGGCGCCCGGATGGCAGCTGGGCGAGATGTACTTCATTCAGGCGTACGTCGAGGACCTGGCGGCGGAGCACTATTGCAGCGGCGTCGTGTTCAGCACGGTGGTGGACGGCGTGGAGTCGTATGGCACCCCGTTGACCACCGCCGCGACGTTCACGCGGGCATTGGCCCACGCCGATAGTGGACTCGCGCTGGTGACCGGCACGACAGCTGATGACGTGCGCGTACGAAGCGCGCTGCAGGTGATCAAGGGTCGGATTCTGCTTGGCCTCAATCGTCCGGCGGATGCCGCGACGGCGGTCACCGGCGTGGCGACCACGTTCCAGTATCTCACGTTCCACGCGCTCACGACCACCAGCAACCAATTCTGGAATCTCAACAACCTCACTGGCCGCTACAGCGTGAGCACGAGCGAAGGCGGGACAGGGATGAACTACGCGTTGGCGAACGATCCGCGCGTGCTGGTGTGTGCGGGCGGCGATGTGGCGTGTCGCGCGATCGGCGTGACGAAGGCGAGCCGCGACGACCTGACCTTGCCGTACTACGTGCAGCGGTCGTGGCCTGCGCGCGAGACGTCGGTGGCGATCGTGTCTGGCCAGGAAGCCCGGCTCATTGAAGCCGAGGCGCAGCTGAGGGCCGGCAACACGGCGGGTTCACTGGTCACGTTGAGCGCCTTACGCGCCACGTTTGCGGGCATGACGCCGTTGGCGGACGCGGGCACGGACGCGACGCGCGTGGATCAGCTGTTCCGCGAGCGGGCATTCACTCTTTTCGGCCGTGGTACGCGCACGGGCGACATGCGTCGGCTCATTCGGCAGTATGCGCGCACCGCGGCCACGGTGTTCCCGACGGGCGCGTGGCACAAGGGTGGCAACTACGGCACGGACGTGACGTTGCCGTTGCCATTGGCGGAAACGAACAACCCGAACGCGGGCGCGGGGGTTTGTATTGATCGAAACCCGTAGTGTGGTGCGGATCAGGGTCAGCTGAACGGATCACACAGAGGTGCAGAGAAAAGGAGGACACAGAGCGGAGTTCGCGTTGTGTCCTCCTTTGCGTGCGGACTTCGAGACATCGCGCCCTACTTCACGATGTTCAGATACGTGGTGATGACGATCGCGTTGGTGAAATCGATGAAGAACGCGCCCACCATGGGTAGCACCAGAAAGGCGCGCGGAGCGGGGCCGAATCGATCGGTGAGGGCGTTCATGTTCGCGACGGCATTCGGGGTGGCGCCGAGTCCGAATCCGCAGTGTCCACCGGCCATGACGGCGGCGTCGTAGTCGCGGCCCATCACGCGGAAGGTGACGAAGTACGCGAAGGCGGCCATCATCCCGACCTGCACGGCGAGGATGACCAGCATGGGCAGCGCCAAGTCGAGCAGCTCCCAGAGCTTGAGCGTCATTAGCGCCATCGAAAGGAAAAGCGACAGCGCCACGGTGCCGATGTCGTCCACGGTGCGTTGCTCGAGGCGCACGAGGCGGAGGCGATCAAAGACGTTGCGGAAGACGGCGGCGACGATCATCGCGCCGATGTAGCCGGGTAGCGTCACGTACGCACCGAGCCACGTGCTGAGCAGTCCACCGGCCCACATGGCCACCAGTATGACGGCGAGCGTTTTGAGCAACGTGTACGCCGTGGGCGCTTCACCGATGGGTTCAGTATCGATCTCGGCGTCGAGCGAAGCATTGGAGAGATCAAGTCCGCTCGTGTTGACTGCCGTCGACATTGCGGGTTTGCCGCTTGCTTTGAGGTTGCCAATGAGCCGGGTGCCGACGGGCCCGCCGATCAATCCACCGGCGACCAAGCCGAACGTGGCCGATGCCATCGCCAGCGTGACGGCGCCCGCGAATCCGTACTGCTCTTCAAAGACCTTGCCGAACGCGGCGCCGGTCCCGTGCCCACCGGTCATGGTGACGGAACCGGTGATGAGTCCGAGCAATGGATTGACGCTCAGCAGCTTGGCCAGAAGCACGCCGACGCCGTTCTGGAATACGGCCAACAGTGTTGCGAGGCCGGCAAAGAGAAGCACCTGCGGTCCGCCCAATCGCAGCAGGCCGAGGCTCGCGCCGAGACCGATGGTGGTGAAGAACGCGACCATGAGCGGAGACTGCAGCGTGTTCGTGAACTCGAAGGCGAGCACGTTGGAGAGGCGCAGAGCGAGTGCGACGGAGGCGAAGAGGAAGCCGCCGATGACCGGGGCCGGGATGTTGAACCGGTCGAGAAACCCTACGCGCTTGCGGATGCCATAGCCCAGGAAGAGCACGACCGAGGCGAGCGCCACGGTCTGGATCATATCGAGCGTGAGAATGGGCAAGCGGAGGCTCCTGGGGAGGATTTCGGCGGCGGTGGGGGTCGAGGAATTGTACTGCATTGTGCCGAGCCGCATCCAGGCGCTGGTCGTCAATCGTCAATCTCGTCAAGTGTCAGCAACGACAATTCCGCCGCGCTCTCCGACACGAACCGCACGGTGATTCCGCGTTGCAGCAGCGCGAGCAGCTGTCCTTCGGCCGCGGCGCGCATGTCGGCAATGTCTTCCACGGCGAAGGCCAAGCCGCGGCGGTCATTGCCTTTACGATGAATCCTCTGGTGGTCAGGTGAGTGGCACTAAGGGCAGCAAGGCCGCCGCCCCTGACTTCGAATAATCGCCTGACCGTCTGACAGTGACTGCGCTGTCTCGGGGGCACGGCCTGCAGTGGCTGGCTGCGCTGATTATCGTGGATCGCGCGCGCGGCTTCGGTAAGAAGGCTTAGCGCGTGAGCCGAAATGGGTGCGCGGCTTCGACGAACGGCGTTCGGATCTTTCAGCTGAACGCCAGTTCCGGCACGCGCCCCTTCCCGACCGGCGCCTCAGCAGACGGTACAGGGCTTGGCACCGGCGCGTCATCGTTTCCGTCGCCGCCGTTGTCGTCGCGATCGTCATCCGTGTCGTCGTCATCGTCGTCACGATGCTCCCGTTCCCACTCGTCGAGCACCTGTGTCATGCGCGCGTCGTAGTACTCGCCAAGCTCTGCATACACGGTGCTCTCCACCGAGATGAAGGAGCGGAGATCGTCGACGGTTTGGCCGAAGTCGAGCGACGCCTCGATCCATCCGACCACGAGCCCACCGCCGGCGAGTTCGATCTCGTCGCCGCTGATGCCGTCGATGAGAGACACCAGCTGCGCCAACGAGAGCGGACCGCGGCTGGACTTGATGCCCGGCACGTAGGTCGTGTGGTATTCGTCGGCAACGCGATAGGTGAAGCGACCACCAGGTGAGACTCGGCGCGCGCGTACCGTGAACACATCTTGCGTCGAGGTCTGCATAACCACCCGCGCGATCTCGACTTCACCGGTCTTGTAGTCGGGCAAGTACTCGCCGCCGTAAAACGACGGATGTAGCTGTCCCAGATGCCGCACATCGCGCATCGTGAGGGTGTCCTGCACGTAGTGCTCGTGAATAGGCCCCAGCACCTCGTCCATGCCGCCGGCGATGAAATCGCGCGCCATCTCGCGGCGGTTCTGCCCCTTGATGTTCTGTACGATGGCCGAGAGCGGGTCGTTATTGGCCCAGTACGACGTGGGGCGGACGCCGAGATCGATGCCTGGTACGGCGGGGACAGGGTATGACTTTCGCGGCATATGCCACCTCCCAGAGAGAGTGCGTTTGCTCTCGACGTCCTCTTCATGGTGGTCACCGAAACGCGGGTGACCGGCTGCGTCGATTGTGGTGTCAGGCTGGGTTGGTGCGCTACGACAGCAGCTTGACACTGTCTAGTTTAAGCATTGACTAGACAGTGTCAAGTATATTTCGGTTTCTGAGCATTCGCCTCCAACGCCCGAGCCATGCGCGCCGCTGCTCACGACAACCCCAGCCACGACGACGCTCCAGCCGAGTCGCCCGCGCCGAGATCGGCACGTACGGAGTTCGTCGATGCGGCGGTGGCGTACCTGCTCGGCCAGCGTGGAAAATCCGACGGGGCCACGGGCGACGGCGGTGCCGTGGCGCGCACCACGAGCGCGCGTGGAGGGACCGCGATGCGCGAGCCCGCACGTCCGTCGGCATCAGCGCTAGGCATCCGGCTGGTGGCCGAACTCACCGGGCGCAGTCACGCCGCGCCGCTGTTCCACTTCCCCGACCGGCTGTGTTTCGTGGCCGCCGTGGCCGCCGAAGGATTCCGGCGGCAGACGCAGCGCGTGCGCGAAGCCGCGACCGAGTCGAGCACCGAGCATGTGCACGAGCCGGCAACCGAACGGCTGCAACGCTGCGCGTTCGCCTACGTGCAATGGGCCAGCGGTGCGCCGGCGCTCTTCGCGACGATGTACGACCCCGAGCTCGCCCCGGTGCTCGAAGCGTTCATGATGTTCGGCGACGACGAGGCGCGTATCGGCGAACAGTTACCCACGCACTTTGGCGGCGACGGGAAGCCCGCACGTCGCCGCTATCACGCGTATCGCGAGCTGTACGAAGCCAAGCAGCATGCCATCGACACCTTCGTGACCATCGCACGCGAAGGGATTCGCGACGGATCGCTGCGCAGTGACCTCAGCGCGCACGACGTGGCGCACGTGGTCACGTCCGTAGCCGACGGCCTCGCGTGGCAACACGTGACGGAACAGCAGTCGATCGGGCGGCTGCTCGAGGCGCACACGCGGCGGATGATTCGGTTGTGTTTTGAGGGCGTTCAGGAGCCCGCGCGCTGATCTGGCCGCGTGATCATTGCGCGTTCTTCAGCAAGGCGCTCCGCGAGATACACTTTCAACAGCGACTGGTACGGCACACCGCGTTGATTCGCCAGAACCTTCAGCTCATCCAACATGCCTTGCGGCAACCGCAACGAGATCGTCGCCGTCGAGAGCTTGAGATTCGGGAAGGAGACACGCTCTGCCTTCGTCCAATCGAAATACTCGGTGGTATCCGCGGTGGCCCAGAACTCCCGCTCTTCGCTTTCAGAGCGAAACGTCGGAATGGGCTTACGGGCTTTCGTGCGGGACGTTGGCATACTGAGTGCGCTCCTTCCGGCTCATCGGACGGGCTGAAATGACACGGACATGATCGCGACGCAACGTAAAACCCACTGACAGCAATCGTCCGGCATTCGTGCGACCGAGGAGCGCATAGCGTCGCTCCCGATCGGAATGCTTCGCATCGTCGGCGATGAGTACCGGCCGATTGAAAAACACGTCCTCTGCTTCCGCCTGCGTCACGCCGTGCCGCGCCCAGCTCTTCTGGTCGTCGCCCCGATCCCAGTCGAACCCAGCAAGGCGGGCGTGCAACTCCTTGAAATCGGCTACCGTTCAAGTATCTGGTCATCCTCTACATTTCGCCAAATCGTGTCCGTGCGCGTGGCCCAAGTGCCTGACGACGGCAACGCTACGCATTGGCTTGCGCGCCGGTTTGGCCGTGTGGAGCGGTCGGCGGCGAGAATGGCGATATGCTACGACCACCTCGGCGTCGAGCGCACGAGCCAGATGCGGTGAGCCTGCGGCAATTGCACGACGCGATGGATGCGTTCGCAAGGCGGAATACGAACGGCTCACCCATCGCGACGACGGTGCAGCGGCAGGCATCCGATCGCGGTCGAGCAGCGGCTGTATCAGGGCGCGAATCCCCCAACCTAGCGGCCTTATCCGACGATCCGTGGCGCCGCTGCCGGCGCCGGTTCGGCAGTAACTTACCCGTTGTCGCGCCGAATCTGCCCGTCGTAACGGTGCTTGCCGCGCTTCATGTTGTACGCCCGCTGCATCTGGTATTTAGCGTCCATCTCGTGCAGCTCGCCCCGCTCGTACTGCTGCCCCAGCGCCGTGAGGTCCGCCACCTGCTGACACAGCATCTCGTCATCCACGGTGAGCGGTGAGGCGATGATGGCCGACGACGCCTGCGCCATGATCTCGCGAGCCCGATCGGCGTCTCCGTCGCGCTGCGCACGGGCCGCGTCCTCGCGGTACTTTGCCGTGCGGGCCAGCAGCACCGCCTTCTCGAGCTCGGGCACGACCACGTCCTGCATCGCCGACGTCGCCGCGATCGGCATCGTCAGCACACGATGCTCGACGCCACCGTCGGCGGTGAGCACGTCGGCCTGAATCGTGAGCGTCGCCAGCATCACCGTTTCCGCGACGTCCGTCGCCGCCGCGCTACGGCGCGGAACGAATAGCTCGAAGAGCAGCGGCTTGGGCTCACTCGCGTAGAGATCACCGAGATCGAATCGCCACGTCTCGCTGCCGGGCGTGACGGGCCAGTCGGAGTGCACGAGCAGCATGCCGACGGGGTCGTGCAGCGTGAGTGATACCCGCACGCTCTGCGCCGCCACAGACAGCAGGTTGCCCAGCTCCTCGGCGAACACGTCCTGCGCCTGATCGGGACGCTCGATGTACCACGCGTTTCCACCGCCAGCATCCGCCATGGCGCGTAGCAGCTGGTCGTCATAGCCGTCGCCCACGCCCACGGTGCTGGTAGTAATCCCCTTCGATCGCGCCTCACGCGCGAGGCCCACGAGGCGATCGACGTCGGTGATGCCAACATTGGCCAGTCCGTCGGTAAGCAGTACCACGCGCCGCGTGCTGCCGTTCCCGGTCATGAGACCCAAGGCATCAGCCATTTGCTGACGACCGCGCAACCAGCCGCCGCTCAGGTTCGTGGAGCCCCGCGTTTCGAGCGCGCGCAGCGTGGCGGCGAGATGTGAGTGCGTGGCGACGGACGCGATGGCGCCGACCTCCTCCACCTCATCGTCGAATGCCACCGCGCCGACCACGTCGGCGGGATGCAACCGTTCGACCGCGCGTGCCGCTGCCTCGCGTACCGCCTCGAGCGGCTCGCCGCTCATCGAACCGCTCCGGTCCAGCACGAGCGACAGGCCGAGCTGGGGGCGGGCCGCGTCGACGGGCGCCTCGCCGCGGATGGTGAGCAGGGCCCGCACCACTGTTCCGTCTTCGGAAGTGTGTGCCTGGTGATCAATCAGTAACGTGGTCTGCATCTGGATGAACTCCCGTGAAAGGGTCATTAGTGTGATTTCAATCTCCGGGGAGGGTCTGACAGTCAGGCTGGCACTGTCGCCGCCCCGTGCTAGCTTCGGGATCTGTCCGGGCCTTGGCGTATCCAACGGCTCGTCTCCACGTCCGGCGCTCCCATTGGCGCGCTGCACGAACGCCACTGTCATCAGGCCACTGTCATGTCGCACGAATTTTCAGTTCCCGGTACGGCGCGCGAGCGCGATCTCGAGAGTGAAGGCGCCGATGATTTCGACGCGCCGCCGGCACACGCGGGGAACGCGAAGCTGCAGCGGTGGATCGATCTCGTCGCGGCCCTGCTCGCGCGCCGAAAGGAGGTGACCTTCGAGCAGCTCGCGCCCGACGTGCCCGCCTACGAATGGCCCGATGTCGCCGACACGGCCGACAAGGCGCAGGCGGCCGAGATCAAGCGACGGCGCGACAGTACCAAGCGCATGTTCGAACGCGACAAGGACGAACTGCGTGCGCTCGGCATTCCCATTGAGACCGTTGCCGACCATGGCGACAACGAGGAAGGCGCGTATCGTTTGCGCCGCACCGATTTCTATCTGCCGTACCTCGTGCTGGTGGCGCCCGGTCGTGCCCGCCTACCGCTCACGCAACCGCCGCCGGGATCGCCGGCTGAGCGCGCGCGCGAGATTGCCGGCTATGGTTACGCCGCGCTGGCGACACTGGCCTTCGAACCCGACGAACTGCAAGCCATCGTCGATGCGGCGGCCTGCGCGCGCGAGCTCGGCGATCCGATGCTTGCGCTCGAGGCGTCGCGTGCGTTGCGCAAGCTCGCGTTCGATCTGCCAGTGGGACCGACGGACGATGATGCGCCGCGCGACACCACGCACGCCGACGATGGAGTGCCTCGCGTACAGCGTGATGCGGGGCAGCACGACGCCGCGGTGTTCGCAGCGCTGGCAGACGCGATGCAGCGACGCAAGCGCGTGAGCTTGACGTACCACACCTTTGGTCGCAATGACGTTCGCGAACGCACGATCGAACCGTGGGGGCTCTTCTTTGTGAGCGGCCACTGGTACCTCGCCGCACAGGATGTCGACGCGGCCGCGCTCCGGAACTTCCGCCTGAATCGCATCCGCGCGCCGCGCATCAACACGAAGCAGGCGCATACCGCCGACTTCGAGGTGCCGTCCGACTTCCGCCTGCGCGAGCATGCGGCGTCGAGACAGGCGTGGGAGCTCGGCGACGACCCGGCGCTGGAGGTGGTGGTGCGGTTTCGCGCCCACGATCACGCGGCGCGCGCCGCAGTTCAGCTCGGGGAGCCACTCCCACCGGCACCCGATGGTGCCGAACGTCGTCGCTTTCGGGTGCGACGTGAAGACGCCTTTATTCGCTGGTTGCTCGCGCTCGCGGGTGACGCGATTCCCGAGTCGCCCGCCACGCTCGTGCACGGGGTGCGCAGCGCACTCGAACGCTTGGCGACATCGGTTGAAACAGGTGAGGCGCAGGCAGCGGCGCTGGGGGCGCAGTCGCCCGAACTCGCACAGCCGCTGCCGCAACCGACCACGCGCGCGGGACGGGTGACCGACACGGCCGCCGCGCAGTTACGTCGACTCCTGCAGACGATGCCGCTGCTCGCGAGCGGTGACTCACATCCAATCGAGGATCTGGTACAGCGCACGGGCACCGATGCGGACACGCTGCGCAACGACGTCTATGCGCTCGTCGCGCGCTACGACACGCCGGGGGGATTCGTGGAGGGCGTACGGCTGTTCATCGACCGCGACACCATCTCCGCGGTCACCACGGCCTTCAGGCGGCCGATGCGTCTGGTCGCGACGGAGATCTGTGCGATCACGCTCGGGCTCTCGGTGCTGAAGCATCTGCGCACACCCGACGAGCACGCGGTGCTGGAGCGGGCGCGGGCACGCCTCGAACAGGTCATCGTCGAGGTCGGAAGCGATCCGCTGGTGGAACGGTTCGTCGTCTCGATGGGCGAGGGGGGTGATCTGGCCACGCTCGCCACCGTGCGTTCGGCGCTCCAGCAGCGTGAGGTACTCGCGCTTCGCTACCACAAGACCGGCGCCGATGTCGCCGAAACGCGCGACGTCGAGCCCTATGCCATTCTCGCGAGCGGTGCGCGGCTGTACATGGTGGCGCACTGCCGGCGCGCGCAGGAGCTGCGACTGTTCCGTCTCGATCGCGTACTCGAGGCGACCAGTACCGGCGAGCGGTACGTGATTCCCGCAGGGTTTTCGATCGACGCGGTGCTCGAGCGCGGCCGCGCGTTCATGAGCGGCCTGCACGATCTGTTGGTCGTGCGCTACTCACCACGCATCGCCCGGTGGATCGCGGAGCGCGAAGGCGTCTCGTTGGCGGCGGATGGTTCACTCACGTTGTCGCACCCGCTGGCGGACGCGGAGTGGGCCGTGCGTCACGTGTTCCAGTACGGCGGCGACGCCGAGGTGCTCGCGCCGGCGTCGGTGCGTGAGGCGATGCGTGCGCGGATTACCGCGCTTCGCGGGGCGCTGGACGTGTAGCGCGATGGAGGATTCTCTCCGTAGCGATGCATCGCTGAGTCAAGCCAACTTCGGCGTCAGTAGTGTCCCAACGTTTTTCAGAGGAGAACGAGTGGAATGGGCTCGAAATCAGCGTCTGAATAACGGGGTGGTGGCATAAGTAGTCGATGGAGCGGGACTTGCTCGAACAGGGCCACACTCAGGATCTGTAGCATTTCGTAGACGCGTTGCCGGTCAAGCGGTAGACCTTGCTTCTCGATCCAGAGGTGTGTCTTCACCGCGTGCGCGCTTGTCCCCACGCACTGCCTGATGCGCCGACGCGGCGTGATCCACGAGAAGCACCACTCCACCCGTGAACACGTGGGTACACCACTCCTGGTGTTACTGTGCTTCGCGTGCCTTCGCGATCTTCGCGGACTTCGCGCG
>NZ_JBDNFF010000199.1:0-2057 GCF_041689975.1 Gemmatimonas sp. | reverse complement strand
GTCAGAATCGTGGGTAGAAAATACGGCAGCAAAAAGGGCCACGTACACACGGTGAGATCGAGCAGATTCGCGCGTCGGTAGCCGCTGATGCCGAAGCGCTCACCGGTCTGACGTGCAAACTCACCGACCGCCAGAATCGCTACCACACTATGCGTGGTGATCAGCACCGCCGCCGATACCACTCCCACCATCCACCCCTCGGCGGCCCGAACCGACTGCGCCCGCTGCTCTGATGCGCTCACCAAACGCTCCAGCACGTCGGTGGCCTGCAGCGTACCCACCAGTGCCACCAGCAAAAGGGTGAACACACTCACGCCGATCGCGCGTTGCATGCCGTCTACCAGCACACCGGTCGCGCCGAAGGTGCCGGGGGCGATGTGCAGCAGGTCGAACGGTGTCACGAGCTGAAATACGAGGGCGATGCCCACCGAACTGGCCACGCCGGTCAGCAGCGCCGTAATGAGATGCGTGCGACGCAGCAGCATGGCGATCACCAGTGCGGGCGAGACGAGCAGAAGCAATCCCTTGGGTGACGCTGGTACCGCCTGCGCGGCGTTCGACAGCGTGACACTCACATGATCGACCACCGTGCCGCCGCCCAACAGCGCCGACACGACCAGTGCCACGAAGCCCGCCGGCACCGCGTAGCGCAACCGACTGCGCACGGTGCCGCCGATGTCCACGCGCTGCGTGCCACTCGAAGCGATGGTGGTATCGGATACCGGTGACATCGAGTCGCCGAACGTGGCGCCAGCGAGCAACGCCCCCATCAACGCCGCCGGCATGGCGCCTGCCGCACCACCGGCTGGATACAGGATCGGGCCGCACAACAGGATCGTGCCGAAGCTCGTGCCCGTCGCCGTGGCGACGATGGCTGTCGTGAGAAACGTCGCGGCGACGTATGCACCGCCGCTGAGCCCCAAGGTGCGCGAGAGCCACGCCAGCCCGGTCACCAAGCCACCCGCGCTGAGCACCGCGCCCATCACGCCGGCGAACAGCCACGCGCACAACATCACCATCACCACGCGCTGGCTCATGCCATCCAGCATCGCCTCGGCGTAACGCTCGCGGTCCTTGGCCAGCAGCAGCCCGAGTGTGAGTGCGCCCAGCAGAATAGGCCAGAATCCCTTCTCGTCGGGAGCGCCGTTGAGCGCGAGCCACGCCACGCCGGCCAGAAACGCCGCGAACGGCGCCAGCGCACCGGCCAGTCCGCCCACGAAGGTGAGCGGAGTGGGCGAGGGGTGGGGCGACGGCGTTGGACTGGGCATATGGCAGGACAAGGTCGTGTGGCGCTATCGTTCGCGCCATGTCTGAGACCACGCGGGATATCCACGACGATGCCTTCACGCTGTTCGATCTGCGGGTAGACGTGATCGCCACCGACCGCCCCATGGTATGCAACCACCAGGCGGGCGACTATTTCACGCTGCGCGGCGAGAACCTCGAGTTCCCCGCCGGCCAGTCGTTCCCGCTGTATCCGCTGGCGGCGCTCTTGCCGCTGTTGCCCGCCAAGCAGCGTCCCACGCATCCCAATGACTGGATGACGACCGACGCCGAGATCGCCTGTCCCGATCCACACTGCGGCGGGAGGTTTCGCATCACGCGTATTGGTACCACGACTTTCCGTCATGCCGACGTGACGTTGGTGCCGCTTCCTGTTGCGTTGGGGGAAGCATGAGTGCCGTTGATCAGTCGCGTGGTGACAACGCGGTCCCTTCGCGTGAACTGGCGCCGGGGTACGTCGTGCCCCGTCTCATCAAGGGCGGCTGGCAGCTGGCCGGTGGACACGGCACGGTCGATCGCGCGCAGGCCATTGCCGACATGGTGGCGTTCGCCGAGGCCGGCATAACGGCGTTCGATTGTGCCGACATTTATACCGGCGTGGAAGAGCTCATCGGCGCGTTCCTGCGCGGCTGGCATGAACGGTACGGCGCCGCGGCGCCCGCAATTCGCGTGCACACCAAGTGCGTGCCTGATCGTGACGCGCTAGCCACGCTCACGCGTGCCGACGTCGAGCGACTGATCGATCGATCACTCACGCGACTGGGCGTCGATGC
>NZ_JBDNFF010000198.1:0-16314 GCF_041689975.1 Gemmatimonas sp. | reverse complement strand
GAACAAGGCGGACGTTCGCGTGATGCGGTGGCCGAGATGATGGCTCCCGTGCGCCGACATCTCGTCCGCTGCCAGAGGCACCCGCAGATCATGCAGAATCTGTTCCACGAGAAGCACGTGCAGTACGCCGTATGACGGCACGACGCACTAATTAGCGGCCTTGTCAGTATCTCTCCAGAGCGGCTCCTGATGTCACTGACAGTAGGTGACGTCCGTACGGCTCCTGATCTCGTGGCGGTGTGGCTCCGGAGCCTGGTCGTGGGACGCGCTGCGCTCGACGTGACAGACGACGCGTACCGTGGGAATCCCCGCCCACTGTTACTCAGACGCATGGCGCACATTGCCAGCGACTTCGGCAACGACCGCCTGGCAAGCACCATCGAGAGCGTCCTCCAGAGCCACACGCGCAGCAAGATCACCCGCGCCAATACCGGCGTCGGCACCAACATCGTGATCCCTCGATACGTCGAGCGTTCCGTAGCGCACGGCGGACGGGAGGCTTGGCTCGACCGCTATCGCGCCAACTTCACCCGTGCCGCAGAACAACTCACGACACGACTCGCCGCAGTCGACGCCGAGGTCGTGCCAGCCCAGCCGGCGGAGACCCTCGCATTCGCTCGCCAGGCGAAGCTCGAAGACACGTGCCACAGCACCACCATCGAAGGCCACAGGATCACGCGAGACGAAGTGGAGGCCGTGGTCTCGCTGGGAAACCGTATGCCGGGCGCACGGCCGACGAGATCGAGCGGCTGATGGCGTTGCAGGGGTATGCCTAGGCGTTCGACTGGGTGCTCGGTCAGATTCCCTCGACAGCGCAGCGGCCAAGCAGCGAGAAGCTCCCGCAGCTGATGCGACTGCTCGTCGACCATGCACAGGAAACAACTGCGGGTCCGGTCGCTCGTGCGGCGCTCCTGCACTGGGGTATGGTGCACGCTCACCCGTTCATGGACGGCCATGGGCGCGTGGCACGACGGCTCATGAACTTCTTGCTTGCCGGGGCAGGACTGCCATGGATCACTATCAGAGCTGAGGAACGCTCTGTCTACTTTCGCGCGCTCGAGCGGGCCCACCTCGATCTCGACCCCGATCACCTCGCGGACTTCCTGGGTACCGCCGTGCAACGAGCCACCGTAAAACGGAGCGTTTGGGAGAGAGACGGTGGCAGGGCCTCGAGGCGAAAGAGTCGTAGCAAGAAGTAGTGCCACCGCTGATCCACATTGGTCCGACGAAACGACAAAACCCGCCAACGGTAAACCGTTGACGGGCTTTGGCTTATACCAGAGCGGGAGACGGGACTCGAACCCGCGACATCAAGCTTGGAAGGCTAGCGCTCTACCAACTGAGCTACTCCCGCGTTTTCCGATGCTACCCGCTGAAACAACCAGCGGTCCTGCAGTGGTGGGGGAAGGATTCGAACCTTCGAAGGCTTGCGCCGACAGATTTACAGTCTGTTCTCGTTGGCCACTTGAGTACCCCACCGAGGGCCCTCTCCGACGCGCCATGGCGGGCGCGGCTGCCGAGCTATGAAAGAGCTGACGGTCGGGATTGAACCGACGACCTGCTGATTACAAATCAGCTGCTCTACCAACTGAGCTACGTCAGCAGAATGGGAGTGCTGCCCATTCCGGACAAGACGATCAGGATAATCCGACAGGGCCCCGAATTCAAGCAGGGCCGCTCGGATACCCGTTGGAATACCCGTGTGTTCAGCCCTTCCGCCAGCGCGTTCCGTCGGGACCATCCTCGATCAGGATGCCGCGGGCGGTCAGTTCGGCCCGTGCGGCGTCGGCCGCCGCGAAGTCCCGGCGCTCGCGGGCGGCTTTGCGGGCCCCTAATCGCTCCTCGACCCAGGCGGCCAGGTCGGCATCCACGTCCTGCTCCGGCACGAGGTCGAGCACGCTGTCGATAAGCCGGAACGCGGCCCGGGCCCGTTCCAGCGCCGGCAGGTCGGTGCCTTGCTCGTCGAGTTCCTTGTTGGCTTCGCTGATGAACGTGAACAGCGCCGCCAGCGCCTCCGGTGCATTCAGGTCATCGTACAGGGCTTCCAGAAACGCCTTCTCGGCCCGCGTCGCGGCGTCGGCCAGGGCTGCCGTGCCGGTGGTGGCTTCGGACAACCGCCGCGCGAAGGCGCCGATGCGATTGACCGCCGCCCGTGACTGCTCGAGAGAGTCGTCACCCAGGTTCAGCTGCTTGCGGTAGTGCGCATTGAACACGAAGTGGCGGTACACGGTGCCGCTGATGCCCTGCTCGCGCATCTCGACCACGTTGGCCACATTGCCGACCCGCTTGGCCATCTTGGCGCCATCGGTGAGCAGGAACTCACCGTGGCACCAGCAGCGCGCGAACTGCTTCCCGGTGGCAGCCTCCGACTGGGCGATCTCGTCTTCGTGGTGCGGGAAGATCAGATCGATACCGCCGGCATGGAGATCGAACGTTTCGCCGAGGTATTTCATGGCCATGGCGGAGCACTCGAGGTGCCAGCCTGGGCGGCCGCGCCCCCACGGGGAATCCCAGGCGGCGCCGGTGGCTTCGTCTTCCGGCTTGGCGGCCTTCCAGAGCGCGAAGTCCTGAGCGTTTTCCTTGGCGTACTCGTCCTGCGCGACGCGGGCCCCGGCACGGATCTCGCGCTTGTCGAGCTGTGATAGTTTTCCGTAGTCCGGGAAGCGATCGATCGCGAAGTACACCGAACCGTCGTCGGCGAGGTAGGCCACTTTGTTGGCCATCAGGCGCTCCACGAGGGCGATCATCTCGGGAATGTGCTCGGTGGCTTTCGGGTAGCGCTCCGCATCTTCGATACGGAGATAGCGTCGATCGCGATGAAAGAGCTCGGTGAACGGTTCGGTCACTTCGAGAATATTCGAGCCGGTGGCGGCCGCTTTCCGAATGATCTTGTCATCGACGTCGGTCAGGTTCATGACCTGTTCGACCTGCCAGCCAGCCAACCGAATGACACGCCGCAGCAGATCCTCGAAGAGGAACGTGCGGAAGTTGCCGAGGTGCGCGGGGTTGTAGACCGTCGGCCCACACGTGTACATGCGCACCGTCTGTCCATCGGCGGGTGCGAACGGCTCGACTCGGCGCGCGAGCGTATTGTACAGGCGGAGTTCTGGCATCATCGTGAAGGCGGGCGTGGTGCGGAGGCCGGGATTTCCTGCGGGATCTCCCGGCGATTTCTTGCGTTCGTCTAATGTAGACGGTAATTCACCAGTGTTGCTCTCCTACTTCAACCCGGACCGACTTCATGAAGCCTCGTCAGGATCGCCCGCGCCTCACCTCGCGCGTTTCCACTGTTGTCGGCATCAGCGCTCTTGTGGCGGTCGCCATGGCGGCTCGCAGTCAGGGTGGACAGCAGACCACCTTGCCGCCGGCGGCGGCCGCGCCCGCCGCCATGTCAATGCCCGACTCGACGACGCAGGACACTACGCGTGCCGACAGCATGGCCATGCCCGACTCGATGGCGATGCCCGACAGCTCGATGATGATGCACGCCGCTGCGGCCGTCGCGCCGGCGCTCCAGCCCTCGGGCACGTGGCCCGTGGATCCGGTAACTGGTCAGACGATCATCAACGGTGAGCCGGTGGTCGGTCGCGTGTTCATCATGCAGAAGCCCGACGGCTTAGTGAAGCTGGGCACGTGGCAGGCGCAGTATGTTGGCGAACCGGTGGCGCCGGAGGCGGCGATTGTGGGCAGCTCGTACGTGGTGCCGGCGCCTGAGCACACGCGCCGGATACGCGGCATCATGGTCGAGGCGACGCTGTGGGGGATAGACGGGAAGCGGTCGGCGCGTGAGCGTCGCTTTTACCGCGCGCAGACCACGGGTGCGGCGCTGGCTCAGCCGTAGGCTGAGCGACATCCGAGAAGTACCGGCGGGGCGCCCTGACAGCATGCAGGCGCCCCGCTCGTAATTCGAGGAGACGAATGGTGCGAAGTTCCTCGACGACGGCGCGCGCATCGTACGTCGCGAGGGTCTCGTGCGCGGACGATACCGCTGGCGCCTGCCGCGCGTGATCGTGCGGGGTAGCCACTGACAGCATTGCCCCGGGCATCGTCGCCATAGGAGGACAGGCGATCACAACGCCGTCGCGCCGTTCATGCGCGTGTCGGCCCCAACGTCGCCATTCAGCCGCCTCACGCAGCGTGAGTGCCCCGTCGTGCGGCGCCTGCTGGCGTGAGGCGCGCAGCAAGTACAGTGTGCGCGAGGCGGTCACAGTTGAACCGACGAGAGCTTCCTGCCAGCCGCGCATGATTTCCGGGATCGCATCGAGATGTAGCGCTGCGCGACGGATACGAAGTCCCGGCGCGGCGTCTCGCACCGAGCGCACGTAGCGATGTCGCGGTGAATGTTCACGGCCTGCCAGCACCGCCAGCAGCAGCGATTGACCGAGGGCTTCGGGCGCCTGCAGCAGCAGGAGCTCGCCGCCATGAATGCGTAACGTGACGTCTTCGAGCACCCGGACACTCACGGCGCACTGACCGGGAATTCCCGCGGTCACTTCGGCGCTCGCCCGCGACACGGAGAGTAGTCGTGGTTTCATCATGGGCGACACGATGTGGTCGTGCCGCTCACGGTGTGTCATCCGAATGTTGCGCGCGGGCTCAATTCATCGCACGCGGCGACCACGGCGTATCACGCGACGGGTCACACTACGGTATCAGCGACGCCGGACATGCGATCCACGTGAAACGCCGCGATGGCTTCCGCGATGACCAACGGTTCGTAGCGCACCGGATCGGTGGTCGGAAGGCCAGTCTCCGATCGCACGCGTTCGATGGCCTCGCGCGCCGCGCGATCGTCGAGATCGAAGGTGTTCAGCGCGATGGCAATCACGGGCGACGGACGCAGCACTTCCATCGCCCCTTCGTACAGGCGGATCATGTCACTGAGCGACGGGATCTGCACCCACGGATTCCGGTGAATCGTGGTCCGTGACGTCTGTGCGCAGAGCACCATGGCGTGCGGCAGGGCACCGTGCATGAGGCCCAGCGTCACGCCGGAGTACGCGGGGTGAATAAGGGAGCCCTGCCCCTCCACCAACACGATATCCGCACCCTCGGCTGCTTCGATCGTGAGCGACTCGGCGGCACCGGCAATGAAATCGGCAATGACGGCATCGACCGCGATGCCACGGCCTTCCACCAGAATGCCCGTCTGTCCGGTCGCCGCGAAGTTCACACGATGACCGAGTTGGCGCACCGACGATTGCACCTGCAGCTGGGCCGTCATCTTCCCGATGTTGCAGTCGGTGCCCACGGTCAGTACGACGGTGGCGACGACATCGCGAACGCGGCCCGAGGCCACGTCGAGGCCCACCGGCGCGCGACGCAGATCACGAATCGTCGAGCCGGATGCAGCGGCGAGCGCCGCAAACTCGCGGTCATCGCCCAGCATGGTGTGCAGGCCGCTCCAGACATCGAGCCGGGCGCGCAGGGCGTCGCTGACGATTGGGCGCCAGGCGTCGGGGAATTGGCCACCGGCGGGGGCGATACCGATCAGCAGCGCCGTGGGCCGATGCGTCATGCCGGTGGCGAAGTTCGCGACGACCGGAATGTTGCCACCAAAGCCGAGTACGTCGTGCGCCGTGCGTCCGGCCGTTCCACTGTCGAGGACGGCCGCCACTTCATCCGGCACATAGCGGATGCAGGCGTTGGCGGTCTTGGAGGTGAGCGGACCGAAGCTTCCTTCGGCGAGGATCAGAAATCGACGCGACAGAGGCATAATGCAGGGCGGGCAAATTCGCCAATGGCGGCCCCAGGGTGGGAGCCGCCGTCGGCGACCGGAAGGGATACCGGTAATTTACAGCTGAGTCACGATCTTGTGCATCACGACCTCGGCTGGATACCGCTGAGCCGTTCGATTTCGGCGATCAACTCGGCCTCTCCCGTCTTGGCTTGCGCGGCGGCCGCAGCTTTGGCCTTGGCGGCCGCCGCCGCAGTGGCTTCGGCCGCGGCGACCGCGGCAGCATCCGGACCAGCGGCCAGCTGCGCCGGCGGCGGCGCCGCAGCAGCCGCGTCGGTGGCGCCCGCCGCGAGCTGACGCGATGCGGCAGGCGCACCAGCGGCCAGCATCCCCATACGCTGCTTGAGCTGGAGCAACTGCTGATCGGCTCCCACGCCGCCCGACGCACGCTCGAGCTGTTTGAATTCGCCGGCCAGACGATCGCCGCTGAACTCCTCGTCGATTTCCTGCGCGGCCTGCAACGTTCTTTCGTTGGCCGTGATCTTCTCTTCCATGCGATTGAATGCATCGAAGGCCGAATTGTCGGAGAGGCCGGACATCGTCTGCGAAATGCGCGCTTGCGCTTCCGCCCGACGCTGACGCGCGAGCAGCAGATTCTTCTTGCGCTTCGCTTCTTCAATCTTGTCGTTCAGATCACGGAGTGACTGTTTGAGCTTCTCCGTTTCCATGCGGTGCGTTTCCCACGTGCTCGCGAGCTGCTGTCCATGTTCGAGGTGCTCCTGACCACGAAGCAGCGCCTGCTTCGCGAGGTCGTCGCGTCCTTCCTGTACGGCGAGCATCGCGCGACGCTCCCATTCATCGGCCAGCTTGAACTCAGCGTCGGCCTGATCCTTCAGGCGCTTTTCATCAGCGATGGACGCGGCAACCTGCTGCTTGGCCTTGGCCAGCTGGTTGCGCATGTCGACGATGATCTGATTGAGCATCTTCTCGGGGTTTTCCGCAGAGGAGATGAGCTCGTTCAGATTCGACTTGATGAGAGTCGAGAGACGGTCGAAAATACCCATGGTTCAGCGAGCCTCGCGGAAGGCGGCCAGCTCACGAAGATGCGATGTGAGCGAGAGAGTCATGCTTTCGTAGGATGCGAGAAACTCCTCGAAATCGAGATGCGCGAGTTCGAGTGCCTCGGTCAGCACGACGTTGTCCTGATCGAGGCCGTATGAGCCGTGCAGCAGGTCGCTGGCATTGAGTTCGAGCAAGCGGCGATTGAGCGCCGCCTGATCGGATGCCTCGGCCGGGAGTGGCATCACTTTGACCCGCAGCAGGACCACGGGGGGATTGTGAGTGACCACCACATCGAATTCCAGCGCGCCACTGGGGCGCACGAGCCACAGCCCAGGCTCCAGTTCCTGATGGGAGGCGCCGTCGGCACTCAGTCGATCGAGGAATGCCTCGATATCTTCTCGCGTGATCATGTTCGATTCCTTGAGGTTCGGATATCGGTCCGTACGGCGGCGCACGCCAGTTCGTTTCGTCGGGTGAGCCGAATTGTACCGCTGAAGTATGGCCATCGCATCCTCCGAACGGCAGGCGTCACGAAAACGTGTCAGGGGCAGCGACCGCGATAGAGCTTCGCGCCGCGCCCTTCATTCACCAACATGAGTCGCCCGTCAGGAAGCCAGGTGACGCCCTCGGCATTTCGTTCACCTTTTGGAACGGCGCAGCGAACGACCTGAGTGGTGGGTTTGCCGGTTATCGGGTCGGCGTCGAACACGTACACCGAGCCGTACGTCAGGACGGCCAGATGCCGGCGGCCGCTTGGCGTAACGGCAGACAGTGACGCGTCGGTTACCCAATCTCGCGAGACAGACGTGCCAGGCACAATCGGCAAGGAGTCCACCAACTCGGCCGTCGCGATCGCGTTGACGGACCATGCGGCGGCTGACACGCGATAGAGTTGCGATCCACGCAATCGCCCGTTGGCGTCAGGATTCGGGCGTTTGGTGGCGAACCACACACTGGTATCGGGAGCCACCCACATGGCTTCGACGTCGCGTGCGCCACCCGGATATACAATGCGCAGCAACACGGCACGTTCGGTACCGCTCGCGCTCGTGGTCGGTTCCGGAACTCGCCAAAGCCGCACGTGTGAACGTACGGAAAAGTTGTCGCCCACGTCGCCGATGTAGAGGCATGCTCCGCTCGCGCACGGGCCGATGGCGATCGCTTCCCAGTCGGTATTCTCCGCATCACGCACGGCAACCGTGCCGCGCGATTCTCCCATCGAATCGTACGCAAAGAGTGTCGCCGTGTTGCCGCGATCGTTCAGCGACCAGAAGACGCCCGGTTCGTTCGTGCTCGCCACGACGCCCGAGGCTTCCGTGAGGCGCGAATCACGGAATGCACCGGTGCTCGTGAGGTCGCGAATGTATGGCTCTCCGGGCACCGTCCAGCGGTCTCGCGTCGGCTTGTCGGCGTCTTTGTCTTTCTTCCCACCGAAGCACGCACTCGAAAGCGTCAGCAACACCAGCAACGCGCCGGCCCGCACATACGCGCGCTCAGGCACCGGCGCGCTTGATCTCGTAGAGGCGTTCTTTCGCCAATCGACGACCGGTCGGCGTGGCGGCGAGTCCGCCGCCCGCTGTCTCGCGATAGCGCACATCCATATTCGCGCCGATTTCGCCCATCGTGTCGATGACTTCGTCGGCCGGGATCGCGAACTCGATTCCGGCCATCGCCATTTCGATGGCGGCCATCGCGATCGCCGCACCAGTGGCGTTGCGAAACACACAGGGGAGTTCGACGAGGCCGCCGAGTGGGTCGCACACCAGCCCAAGCGTTCCTTGCTGCGCGAGCGCCGTGGCGTGTCCAACCTGACGAGGGGAACCACCCAGCATCTCCACGGCGGCTCCAGCAGCCATCCCTGCTGCGGCGCCGGTCTCAGCCTGGCAGCCACCTTCGGCCCCCGAAAGCGAAGCACGCTCAGCCACCACAGCTCCGATCAGCCCGGCGGTGGCCAAGGCGTCGATCACGCGCTCATCATCGATGCCGCGCGCCTTCGCGATGCCGGTAAGCACCGCCGGCAACACGCCGGCACCACCAGCCGTTGGCGCGGCGACGATGACCCCCATGGCAGCGTTCACTTCCTGCACGGCGATGGCGCGCGCCAGCACATCGCGGAAGGGCGTATTCGCCAAGGGACCATCGGGACCCGTGCGCAGCTTGGCGGCATCACCGCCCACCAAGCCCGACGACGACTTGAGATCACCGATCATTCCGCGTTCGACAGACTCACGCATTACCGCCAGCGCGCGCCGTAACGCATCACGAATACTCTCGATCGTACGCCCTTGGTCCTTCGCTTCCGCCTCGAGGGCGACCTGCGACAGCGTCACACCGCGCGCTTCCGCGTCGCGAATGGCATCAGCCAGCGCGCGATACATCAGGCGCTCACTTTATCGAGACGGAACGCCCACTTCACCCAGTCAAGCGAACGGATGGCATCACGCACGGACTCGTCGGGCTGATCGTCGACTTCGATGACCATGAAGGCGTCGCCACCGCGTTCCTTCCGCGAGAGTTTGAGCGTGGCAATGTTGCAGCTGGCCTCAGCAAGAATACCGGCAATGCGGGCAACGGATCCCTTCACATCCTCGGCGACCAGCACGATGGTGTGGAGGTTTCCGTGAATCTCCACCGGATACCCGTCGATCTCGTTCACGAGCACACGACCGGCACCCAGCGACGCACCAACCATCTGCGCCGTGCGATCACCGCGCTCGAGCGTGATGCGTACCGTGTTGGGGTGCGCGTCGTCGCCCAGCGATGTCTTCTCGAAATGGTAGTCGAGTCCCTCGTGCTCCATGATGTCGAGCGCGGTGCGCAGCCGCTCATCGTCAGGACGGAAGCCCATCAAGCCGCCCACGATCGCCTTGTCGGTGCCGTGACCTTCACCGGTGCGGGCGAACGAGCCGTGCAGTTCAACGCGCGCCTTTTCGGGTGTTCCGCCAACCAGACAGCGCGCGAGGAGACCGAGGCGACAGGCGCCTGCCGTATGGGAGCTGCTCGGTCCCACCATGACGGGGCCGATGATGTCGAGTAGAGAGACCATGAGGGGAATGTACCTGCCGGTCGTGCCGTGCAACAGAAAGCAGGCGCCCGGCGACTGTGGCCGGACGCCTGCGGTTCAGCACTGCACGGCACCACGTGAGATTACGCGCGGCGACGGCGCCCCGCCATGATGCCGAGACCGGCCAGGCCCGAGGCCATGAGCAGGTACGTGCCCGGCTCGGGTACAACCGAAACATTGCCCCGTATAGTCTGCGGGTCGCCCATCACGCCGCCAGCTCTGGGCGGCTCGATGTTGATGCCGCCCGTGTTGTCCACGAACAGACGGTAGTTGACGGCGCCCACCGAGAACGTGTTAAAGTTGGGCGTCCAGACAAGACCGCCCGATCCACCCTGCGCGGAGGCGGAGAAGGAGCCGGTTATCTGTCCAAGGATGTTCGGGCTGGTTCCCACAGTGGGGCTCGTCTGTACGATCTGCATCGTGAATAAATTCCCGGCAAAGCTCTGCTGCGTGAGGCCCATTGTCTGAAAGCTACCGAAGCCGGAAGTACCCCCGTTCACGACGTTCTCAACGGGCGAACCGTTGTACTGCAGACCACTGCCATTGGCATAGAGGCACGTTGCGCCGGTACCGAGCAGTGCCGTGTTGCACGGGGTACCTCCGCCGCCGGTGAAGAATCCGGTGGTGGTGTACTGAATAAGCTGTGCGCTGGCCGGAACAGCGAACATCGCTGATCCGGCCAAGGCCGCGACGCAAAATCTTGTAGCAATACGCATGCTTGCTCCGGTGAGGTTGGGAGGCGAACTCTTCACATCGGACGACCGCAGATGTGCGTCTCGATATTCACCTCACGTCGGCAACAAGCGTGCCCGTGATCCAGCGTACGTTTCCGGTACAACGAAGTCAGTGTAAGCCGTTGCCGATCACAGCTGTTTGACGCTCAGCATCGGCGCCAGATAGCGTCCCGTATGGCTTTCCTTCACACGTGCGACCTCTTCCGGTGTGCCCTGTGCCACGATCGTCCCACCGCGCACGCCACCCTCGGGCCCTAGATCCACGATCCAGTCGGCGGTCTTGATCACATCAAGATTGTGCTCGATCACCAGCACGGTGTTTCCGCGCTCGACCAGCTTGTGCAGCACACCCAGCAGCACGCGCACGTCTTCGAAGTGCAAGCCAGTGGTCGGCTCGTCGAGGATATAGAGTGTACGACCCGTATCACGCTTCGAGAGCTCGGTGCCCAGCTTCACACGCTGCGCTTCACCACCGCTGAGCGTGGTGGCGCTCTGTCCGAGATGGATATATCCCAATCCGACATCGCGAAGCGTCTCGAGCTTGAGCAGGATGCGCGGTTGATTCTCGAACACCGTACACGCTTCTTCGACGGTGAGATCGAGAATCTCGGCGACACTGCGTCCACGGAAATGCACTTCGAGTGTCTCACGGTTGAACCGCTTGCCTTTGCAGACATCACACGACACGAAGACATCGGGCAGGAAGTGCATCTCGATCTTCACGAGCCCGTCCCCTTGACAGCTTTCGCATCGTCCGCCCTTCACGTTGAAGGAGAAGCGACCAGGGCCATAGCCGCGGATCTTCGATTCCGGGAGCTCAGCGAACAGCTCACGCACCGGCGTGAAGATGCCCGTATACGTAGCCGGATTGGAGCGAGGCGTGCGACCAATCGGGCTTTGGTCGATATCGATGATCTTGTCGAGATGCTCCAAGCCGGTAATGCGCGTGTGCGCGCCCGGCAGCACGCGCGCCCGAAAGAAGTGGCGCGACAATGTGCGCTGCAGAATGTCGGTCACGAGCGTGGACTTACCCGACCCCGACACGCCGGTGACCGCCACGAACAGGCCGAGCGGAAACTCGGCGGTGACATCACGCAAATTGTGCTCGCGCGCACCGTGCACCGTGAGCATGCGAGCCACATCACGCGGCCGACGGTGCAGCGGCACCTCGATGCGGCGCGTACCGCGCAGATACTGCCCCGTGATCGACGCCGGTGTATTGATGACGTCCTGGACGGAGCCGGCGGCGATGACTTCGCCGCCGTGCTTGCCGGCACCGGGCCCGAGATCGATCAGATAATCGGCATCACGGATCGTCTCTTCATCGTGTTCGACCACGATGACCGTGTTGCCGAGGTCGCGCAGCTGCTTGAGCGTGGAGAGCAGACGACCATTGTCGCGCTGGTGAAGGCCGATGCTGGGCTCGTCGAGGATATACAGTACGCCAACGAGGCGCGAGCCGATCTGCGTGGCCAGCCGGATACGTTGTGCTTCGCCACCGGACAACGACTCTGCGCTGCGATTGAGCGTGAGATACTCGAGTCCGACGTCCACGAGAAAACGCAATCGCTCGCGCACTTCCTTGAGGATCGGACCAGCAACGCCGGGATCGAGGCCGGGATGTCCGGCGCTGCGCACGGGAACCGTTTCGAAGAACGCCAGCGAATCCACCACGCTGCGCTCGACGACCTGCCCGATGTTGAGACCGTGCACGGTGACGGCCAGTGACTGGGGGCGCAGTCGGCGGCCTTCGCAGGCCGGGCACGGTCCGGCCACCATGAACGATTCGAGATCGAGACGCACACCGTCGGAGCTGCTTTCATCGTAGCGGCGCTGCACCTGGGCGACGATGCCTTCCCACGTGCTCTCGGCAGTGGCCTTCGCCGCCGTCTTGGCGGCGCTCCTGGCCGCCGCGCCCTTGACCGCTTTTTTGACTGCCTTGCGCACACGTGGAGGCGCGTCACCAACACCGTGCAGCAACTGCTGACGCACCTTCGCCGGAATCTGCCCCCACGGTTTGTTGAGGTCGAAACCCAACTGTTTGGCGAGTCCGGGGAGAATCACCTTGCGCATGTAGCCGTCGGGTTCGCCCCACGGAAGCACGACGCCTTCCAGGATCGAGATGCTCGGATCGCCGAGCATGAGATCTTCACTCACCGTGCGCGTGGTGCCCAATCCGCTGCACATCTCGCACGCGCCGAAGGGCGAGTTGAACGAGAAGTGACGCGGCTCGAGCTCGGGCATGGAGATCCCGCAGGCGGCGCAGCCATAGCGTTCCGAGAACATCTCCGTCACCGGCTCCGATCCATCGTAGCGCACGACTTCGGCCAGTCCTTCGGCCAGTCGCAGTGCGGTTTCCACCGAGTCGGTGATACGACCACGATCTTCTGTGCGCACTACGAGGCGATCAACCACGACAGATACCGAATGATTGAGACGCCGGTTGAGCTTGGGGGGATCGGCGAGTTCGATAAGTTCACCGTCGACCACCGCCCGCACGAAACCCTGTTTCCGCGCGTCCTCGAACAGGTCCTTGAACTCACCCTTTCGCTGTTGCACCAGCGGCGCGCGAATTTCCAGGCGCGTGCCCTCCGGCCAGGCGAGCACCATCTCGGCGATCTGCGTCGGGCTCTGTCGCTGCACGGCGCGTCCGCAATTGGGACAATGCGGCGTGCCGGTGCGCGCATAAAGCAAACGCAGATAGTCGTACACTTCGGTGACCGTGCCCACGGTGGAGCGCGGATTGTGGCCGGCCGACTTCTGTTCGATCGAGATGGCCGGAGAGAGCCCCTCGATAGCGTCGACATCGGGCTTCTCCATAAGCCCCAGGAATTGTCGCGCATACGCCGAGAGCGACTCGACATACCGTCGCTGCCCTTCGGCGTAGATCGTATCGAACGCGAGCGACGATTTTCCCGAGCCCGACAAGCCGGTCACGACCGTCAGCTTGTCGCGCGGTATCGTGACGCTGATGTTGCGCAGGTTATGCTCGCGGGCACCACGCACCACGAGCGCATTGGACGGACGGACCGGTTCGGACATAGTCGTTGAAGGTGCGAGGATCGGACGGGCAAGACAACCCCGCCACCGTGCGAATCGGGGCCACTGTCGGAACACCTCCGTGGTGCGCAACGCGCGCCGCCACCAAGAAGTTGCGTGGGGGTGCCGCTCGGTCGTCCTGCGGGCATGATCGAGATCAGTTCGCTCTGCAAGCGCTATGGGTCGTTCACGGCCGTCCGGTCGTTGGACCTGGTGGTGCCGTCCGGAGAACTTTTCGGGTTTCTGGGACCGAACGGGGCCGGCAAGACCACCACCATGCGTATGATTGCCGGCATCCTGCAACCCACGGCCGGTGCGGTCCGGATCGCGGGTCATGACCTGCGCGTGAACCCGCTGGCGGCCAAACGGGCACTCGGGTTCATTCCCGATCGGCCGTTCATCTACGAAAAGCTCACCGGGATGGAGTTCCTGCGCTTCAGTGCAGGGTTGTACGGCGAGCAGGGTTTGGAGGTCGAGAAGCGCGGGCAGGAGTTGCTTTCCCTGTTCGACCTCGATGCGTGGCGCGACGAGCTGGTGGAAAGTTACAGCCACGGCATGCGCCAGAAACTGATCATCGCCAGCGCCTTCGTACACCGGCCCGCGGTGATCGTCGTGGACGAACCGATGGTGGGGCTCGATCCTAAATCGTCGAAGATTCTCAAGGACTTGTTTCGCGAGTACACCCGGCGCGGACACACCGTCATGATGTCCACGCACACGTTGGAGATCGCCGAAGGCATGTGCGACCGCATCGGCATCATGCAGCGTGGTGAACTGGTGGCGTGCGGTACCATGAACGAGTTGCGGCGCACGTCGGGCAACGATGATGCACTCGAAGACATCTTTCTGCGTCTCACCGGCGACCATGTGGCCCGCGAACTCATCGAGGTGCTGGATGCCTGAGGTGGCGCTGCCGACCACGACGCTGTGGCAACTGTTGACACCCAAGTGGCAGATGGCGCGACATCGCATGCGTCGTCATGAGAAGGGCGACATCCGTCGTCTGGTCGTGGTCAGCGCACTCGGTGCACTCTTCTGGCTGGCCGCCTTCGCGATCTCGCTTAAGCTGCTGCGCTATTTTCGCGGGGCCGAAGACATCGGTGCGCTGCTGGCCGCCAAGCTGCTGTCGATGATCCTGTTGTCGTTCGGCTCGATCCTGCTGCTGTCGAACACGATTGCCGCGCTGTCGAACTTCTTTCTCGCGCGCGATCTGGACCAACTCGCAGCCGCGCCGATTCGCGCTGGCGCCTTGTATCGCGCTCGCTTGCTGGAAACCGCGTTGCACTCGAGCTGGATGGTCGCCCTGCTGCTGATTCCGCTGGTGGCAGCATACGGGGTGGCGTACAAGGCGAACGCGTCGTTCGTGCTCTTCGCGATCGCGGTGCTGGTGCCGTTTCTACTCATTCCGGCCGCAGCGGGATCGACGGTCACGCTACTGTTGGTGAATGTATTCCCGGCGCGCCGCACACGCGATCTGCTCAGTGTCATTACCGCCCTGGCCGTGTGCGGACTGGTGCTACTGTTCCGCGCCGCGCGGCCGGAGCAGCTGGCGCGACCGGAAGGCTTTCAGAACTTCATGCAGTTCATCGCTGCGCTCGACACGCCGTCGTCGCCGTGGCTGCCGAGCGAGTGGGTTGCCGAATCCATCGTGAAGTTTCTCGATGGCCGCAGTGTCTGGTCGCCGATGTTGCGTCTCTGGGGTGTCGCGTCCGTGCTCATTCTTATCGGCCAGGTGTTGTACGCCGGTGGATGGCATCGCGCCTACAGCATGGCACAGGAGGGGGCGAATCAACGCGCCCGGCAGCGCACCGGACGTCCGTTACTCGATCGGATACTGTCATTCCTCGGAACGACGCGGCGCGAGCTCGTACTCAAGGAGCTCCGCGTGTTCATGCGCGACAGCACGCAGTGGTCGCAGCTGGTCATGCTCGCCGTGTTGGTGGTCGTGTACGTGGCGAATGTGAGATACTTGCCGTTGTCCGGTGCTGGCATGACAGCACTCCTGCGCAACGTGATTCCGTTCTTGAACCTGGCGTTAGCCGGCTTTGTCCTCGCGTCGATCGCAGCGCGGTTCGTGTTCCCGAGTGTCAGTCTCGAAGGGCGCGCACTCTGGCTTCTGCGATCGAGCCCGCTCCGCATGTCGGATCTGCTTTGGGCGAAATTCTGGGTAGGCGCAGTACCGTTGCTGCTGCTGGCGCTGGTGCTGGTGGGATGCACCAACCTGATGCTCGGCGTGCGACCGTTCGTGCACATCGTGTCGCTGACCGCCATCACCGGACTGGTGTTCCCGCTCACGGCGTTGGCGTTGAGCTACGGCACCTTCTATCCCCAGTTCGACACGGAAAATGCCGCGCAGATCCCGACATCGTTCGGGGGACTGCTGTTCATGATGACGGCCATCGTGTTGATCGGTGCGGTCGCGTATCTCACCGGTCGTCCGGCCGCGCGATTCGTCGTAGCGGAGCATTTCGGGTACGCGCGTACGCCAACGGACATGCTGCTGCCGTTCGCCCTCGCGGCTACAGCGTGCCTCGCGGCGACTGTTGTACCGCTCATGATGGCTCGGCGTCGGCTAGACGGGATCGAACGGGCGTAGGCAACGTCGCTGTTTGCGTATCCGCGCGGTTCCGCCAAATCCGTCGGTTCCGTGTTCCGGCGGTTATCGATCCTCGAGCACACGCCGATCGTCGGTCCAGCCGCTTCACTACAACAGCAACAGCGGGAACACGGAAAAGGCG
>NZ_JBDNFF010000197.1:0-34989 GCF_041689975.1 Gemmatimonas sp. | reverse complement strand
GAGAACGCGTCGCGTAGATAGACCTGCATATCCATCGGGTCATTATCGGGCGCGAACGTTTCATGAAACACGTGCGCGGCAAACTCGGACAACGCACTCGCGTCGGCGGCCGTGGCCAAACGAATCGCGAAATCACCCGCAAGGCAGTCGGTAGCGGCGGTGTTCGTCATGCCGAACGATAGCGAGGGGTGTCCCTGGAGCGGCCATCGCTGCCGGTCGAGTCCGTTTCCTCGGCGGCCTCCCTTGCCCGGCGCTGGCCCAAGGCACCCTGCGACTGCATATTACGGTTTTCGAATCCTCTCTTCTGGCGCGTCTCTTGATCGAAACGCTCGACCGTCTGCGTGTGCTCGTCGCCGATCGCTATGCGGTCGAACGGGAACTCGGGCGCGGCGGTATGGCCACCGTCTACCTGGCAACTGACGTTCGCCATGATCGCCGCGTCGCGATCAAGGTGCTACTTCCCGACCTCGCCGCCACGATCGGCGCCGAGCGCTTCGAACGGGAGATCAAGCTCGCCGCGCGCCTGCAGCATCCGAATATCCTCGGCCTCTTCGACTCCGGGCACGCGGAAGATCTGCTGTACTATGTCATGCCGTTCATCGACGGCGAGTCCGTGCGCGACCGGCTGGACCGGGAGAAGCAACTGCCCGTGGAGGACGCGGTTCGGATCGCGCTCGAAGTCGCCGACGCGTTGGGCTATGCGCATGCGCAGGGCATCATTCATCGCGATATCAAGCCCGAGAACGTGATGCTCTCCAACGGTCACGCGCTCGTCGCCGATTTCGGCATCGCGCGCGCGCGCACCGAAGCAGGCCAGAACAAGCTCACGCAGACCGGCATGGCCATGGGCACCCCGGTATACATGAGCCCCGAGCAGTTCACGGGCGAGGAGGTAGGCCCGACGGCCGACATCTACAGCCTCGGGTGCATGCTCTTCGAGATGCTGGCTGGCGAGCCGCCGTTTACGGGCAAGAACTCCACCGCCATCATGGCGAAGCATGCGATGGAAGCGGTGCCGAGCATCCGCCACGCCAGAAGAAGTCGAGGAAGCGATCCTCGCGGCGATGGAGAAGTCGCCGGCCGATCGTCCGCGCACCGCCGCGGAGTTCTGCGAGATGCTCGGCACTCCCATGGGCGCGACGTCGACGCGACGCGTGGCGATGCGAATGACCACGCAGCGGCGTGTGCCAAGCGGGGCGCAGCGTATCGAAGCAGCGCCCAAACCACGCTGGCGCACGCCGTTGATGCTGGGGGCTGCGGTGCTCGTGCTCTCCGCCGGTGCATTCGGCGCGTATCGGAACCTCTCCCGTGGCGCAGCGGTCAGCACCGATCCGCTCGCCCGCAAAGTCGCGGTGCGCTACTTCAACGTGGTGGGTGGTGACAGCACGGAGTTGCAGCCCGCCGCCGAGCGACTCACCGAGTCGCTCATCCGCGAGCTGTCCACGTTGCGCGTGCTCTCGGTGGTATCGCCCAACGGCGTGGCACAGTTCCGGAGCGATACCGTCGCCCGCGACAGCGTAGCGCGTGCGCTCAAGGTTGGCACGCTGGTCGAAGGTACGATCGAGCCAGAGGGCAAGGACCAGCTCCGCATCACGATCCGTTTGTATGACGTGTCCGGCGCGAACCTGGGCTCGGCGCGCACCATCAAGGTGAAGCGGAACGCGCTGTTTGGGGCCGAAGAGTCGGTCGCGCGCGATGTATCGGCAGCGCTGCGTGAAGTGATCGGGCCGGAAATTCAGCTGCGCGAGGCGCAGGCCGCGACGCGCGACATGGCAGCGTGGACGCTGCTGAACCGCGCCGAATCCGCCCGCCGGCAGACCGCAGCATTGACAGCGGCGGACGGCAGCCGTGCGAGCGCGTCACTGCATGCAGCCGATTCGCTGCTGCGCCTCGCGGCGGCGGCCGACCCACGGTGGATCGAGCCGGCATTGCAGCGCATCCAGGTATCGCTGGATGGCCGCCGTTTCTTGACCGAGGCGCGCGTGGGGCCGCATCTCGACTCCGCATTGGCACTCGTCGACGCGGCGTTCGCGGTAGATGCCAACAGTGCCAAGGCCCTCGAGCTGCGCGGCACCATCAAGCACAAGCAATGGCAGGCAGGCCGTCGGCTCGAACCGCTGGTGCGGGAGAAGCTGCTCGCTGATGCGGAAGGCGACCTGCTGGCCGCCATCCGCAAGGACGATCGTCTGGTAACGGCGTACGCGACGCTGAGCGAGCTGTATTTCGACAGGAAGGATGTCCCGGCTTCGCTGCTGAAGGCGCAAACCGCGTACGAAGCCGACGAATTCCTCGTCAACTCGCGGGATATTCTGGGTCGGCTGTTTCTGGGCTCGTACAGCACTCAAGGATTCGCGGATGCACAGCGGTGGTGCGACGAGGGCGCGCGGCGCTTTCCGACATCCCTCGCGTTTACGCGCTGCTACTTGTTGCTGCAGCTCGCCCCCGATGCGACGCCGGATCCGGCGAAAGCCTGGCAGCTGGCGGCGCGTATCGACTTCCTCGCGCCGACGGCGTCACGTGCCTTTCAGTCGGGGCTCGCGCGAATGCTCGTGGGTGGGGTGATCGGCCGGTACGGGCTTACCCTTCCCGCCGGAGCGCCGCGGGAGAAGATGCTAGACAGTGCGCGCGCGGTGTTGGATCGCGCGCAGCCCGACCGTTCGGTCGATCCCACGCAGGAGCTCGCCGGCTACCACGCCGTGTCGCTCGCGCAATTTGGCGACATCGACCCTGCCATCACGATGCTCACGTCGTACGTCGCCGCCAATCCGGATCACTCATTCCGCGTAGGCGGCAACGTGCACTGGTGGTGGCACGATCTTCGCAGCAAGCGCAGCTTCGAGGCGTTACTCGCCCGTACCCGCTAAGAGTGGCCCTGCCACACGCAGCGGCCGTGTTACGGGTTATCGATTTTACGGCCGTTCCGTTGGACCCGTTACCTCACATTCCACCGGAGTAGCAGTGCGTCGCGCACTGGTAAGCGGCCTCGCCCTCTTCACACTTGCGGGTTGTCAGGTTGGTGATTCAATCACGCCCATCACGGCAATACCGGGGCGACCGTCGTTCGCAGTTTCTGATGGAGGGAGCGCTGGCGGAAATCCGGACTTCTTCTTTTTGCCGCCGATGGCGAAGAATCCGAGCTTGAATACGAATTACCAGGCGAACGCGTTCAACCCGAACCTCGCGCCGCAGGTGCGCATCTGCGCGCTGGATGCGACGAGCGCCGCCGCCGTGATGGCCGCGACGTTGTGTAAGTCGCCGGGGTATGCTTTGGTCGTCACTGCCACGGTCGACGACGGTAAGTACGCCTACAACTGGGCGGTGCCGAAGAACGGCGTTCCGTTCTATCGCGTGAGCGTGTTCGTGGGCGCAACGCAGCTTGGCTTCACCGACGTCGCGACGGTGAAAAGCGAAGGGTTCGAAGTCGTCAATGACGGCCGCACGCTGCCGATCAAGTTCCGGATCGAACAGTACGCGCTGTGCGCGACTCCAGGTATTGGGCCGTGCGCTTCCACGACGATCAACCTCGCTACCGGTGGTACAGTCACGACTACGCTTGGCGGCGGCTCGGCGGGCGTCATCATCCCGCCGCAGCCCGTCGGCTTCGTCACGACCGTCACAACACAGATCTGCCCCGATCTCAATAACCGGGTGACCGACCTGCCGACGTTCGGTCCCTGTGTGCGCGTCACCGCGTCACCGGCCCTTCTGGCCAACGCGTTGCCGAACGAAGCCACGATGTTCATCTGCGCCGTTCAATCGTTGACGCCCCTGGGCATGTTGCCCGCGCAGAAGGAACGTCTCACCATGCACCGATTCGACGCGGCGCCAGACCGGCTCGCGGCCCTGCCGCACGCTACGGCCACCTGCATCGTTCCGGTCGCGCAGGGCACAGTGAAGGGACTCATGCGTGAGGTCGCGCGCGGCGAGTACGCATCGGCTGGCCGCGAGCTGTTCGCCATGCTCGCGCCGAAACGCCTAAACGCGGCGACACGACGGCTCGACGTGGGCCCCGGCGCACTCACCGACGAATTCAGCGACTTCCAGTTCGCGCTGCCAGCCAAGCTCTCGATCGTCGCGGGCGACGGGCAGACGGGTACAGCGGGTAACGCGCTGCCGGTGAATCCCACGGTTCGCGTCACTGACCTCGCGGGTGTTGCCGTTCCGAACGCGCGCGTGCGGTTCGCAGCCTCGATCGTCGCCTGCAACGCGGCGAGCCCTGGTAGTGGCGCGTTGTCGAACTTTAGTGGCGACGTCGTCGACGGGGCATGGATAATCACGAGCGGCGCGAATACGCGTGCCGCCTGCGGACGTGGCCTCGCGGGTGTCGACAGCAGCGGGCCGCGCGCGGGCGTCGATCCGTTCCAGCCGTTGTCACTTCATTTTGGCGATGGATCTAACGGACCCGAAGTCGCCGTGAAAATGGGATCGGTGCTGTTCAGCGCCACCGGTATCACGTTACCGACGACGCTGGTTCCCCTGGGCAGCAATGGCTACAGCAGCTACGGTCCGTTCGACCAGAGCATCACGCCGCCAACCGGTTGGCCGAACCTGGCTTCGGGCACGAGCACCACTCTGGGTGGGAAGGCACCGTTTCTCTCCGGAGGATGCGGCGTGCCAGCGGGCTACGCGGGTCCGTATGCGTACACTGTGGGCAAGGACATCTTCGTTACGAAGTCCGTCAGCGTGCCGGTGAATGGTACGCTCGAAATCACGGTGCTCATCGATAACGACCTGCGGATCTGGGTAGATGGTACCGAGCGCACGGGCACAATCCCGCCCACCTCGGCGCCCGGGTTCTACAACTCGATGTCGGGCTTCTGGCAGCATGACAACTGCGTGAACGACGGGCCGGCGGTGCTGACATTGTCCGGGGTTTCCGCCGGTACGCACACCATCGCACTGTGGGCACGCGATCGCGGTGGCGATGCGTTCCTCGACATGAAGGTCATGCTCAAGCCGTAGTGTGCCGGCAGAGCTCTCAGCGACTGCTCACGACAAACGGGGCGCTTCCATGCGGAGGCGCCCCGTTTGTCATTCGAGCGACACGCGAGTCCTGAACGACTGAACCGACCGTCTTTCAGTCTGATCCGTCCGTCAGGTCAACAACTCCTGGCGCTGTTCACTCCCGGCGCTATTCGCAGTTGCAAACCCTTCCTTCATTCCCATAACCCAATCCATCGCAACGCCTCTCTCGTCACGTATCGAAAATCGACGCAATGATCTCGACGACCGCTTCAAACACGGCGCCAGCGGCCTCCCCCACCATATTGATCGCCGCGCCGCCAAGATGCGCCAGACCGACCGCTCCCTCCACCACGAGCCCCGGCGACCACAACGCAGCGTGGCCGAGTACTTCCGCGCCAGCGCCAAGCGTACTGGATTGTCCGACCGTGCGACGCGCAATGACCTGATCGAGATTGCGCTGCCAGATCATCGCGAGTTCGTGGTGATCGAACCAGACTCCCCGACAACGCTGGCACACGTCGAGCGTGAGCCCCCCGCTCGCGCGCCGCGACATCCGTTCATCGCAGGTCGGACACGCGAGGTCGTTCACGTGACTGCACGCCAAGCACTGCGCGTGATCTCGACCGAGCGGTGCGCCGCATTTATGGCACGGCGGATTCACGCGTTCCTGGCGCTGCGCAATGATGGCCCACAACTCGGCGGGGGGATGTGCCGCCAGCACCAGCACCTCGCCCCGATCGAACCAGACACCACCACATCGCGTACAATGATCCAGCGTGAGCGCACGCTGGTTGCCGGCCAATCGCGCTTTCTCCATCGCCACCGCGCACACCGGACATGGCAGACGCGCCTCGAGCGCGCGCGGAGGTGCGATCGAGACAATCTCAGTCATCGAGAATGCCACGCGCCGATGCTTTGCTCCCCAGCTTCCCCATTTCGTGGAACACGTACACCAACACGCCGTCATCAGTGACCGCGATATCGGCGAGGTCGCGCGTCATCAGCGCCTCGAGTGTCTCCTTCGCCTCTTCAGGACTGAGCGCGAGCGCAATCGCGACGTCGCCTGCCGTGAGACGCCCACCTTCTTTCGCAGCAAGTCGCAATATCTCCGCTTCAATGGTGCGCTGTCGCAGCAGGTGCATCCGCTCCCCACGACGACGACCGCCACCCCACAACAGCGTCGCTCCCCCAACCGCGGGGAGAACTACGGTCACGAGCAACGCAACCAGTGTGGCCGGAGCCACCATGCTCGCCCGCGATCGCGCAAAACCAAACGCCATGAGCGCAGCAAGGATAAGCAACGCGAAACCGGTCTTACGTCCCATACCGTCCATCCCCTCAGTGGTGTCAGCCGTAAAGCGATCAATTCGCGCCGTTCACATCCCCTATTCCTAGCGCCCTTAATTCCTGGCGCCCTTAATTCCTGGCGCAGTTTACTCCTGGCGCAGTTTACTCCTGGCGCAGTTTACTCCTGGCGCAGTTTACTCCTGGCGACAGTCTATACCTGTCGCCCTTCGCACTCACCCAACCCCCACCGCAACCCCCCTTACCCCATTGTTCCCGTACCCCAGCCGATTCCACGCAATCCGCTCCGGCTGCGCATTCCCCGCCGTATCCGTGGCACGGCTCCAAATCGTCGCCGTCGCCCCCTCCGGCAGCAGCAGCTCCGCCTCGAACGGCGTCCACGCATACGCCGACTCCGGGGTCCCTAACGCGGCGTCCATCCAGATCGCGGCATCGTTCACGGCCAGCTCCACACGCGCGATCGCGCCTGCGCCCGACCACGCCCACCCTTGCACCGTCACCGCGCGCGCGCACTGCCGGCCTTCGGTCGGTGACGTGATCATCGACTTCACCCGCGCGCGACGCACCGGCGCGATCGTACCGTCCACGTCGTACACGTAGCGCATTCGCTGGAAGTAGCCGCCAAACGGGGTCGTAAGGGCCTCGAGACCGACGAGCCATTTCACGCTGGCCATGCCATACCATCCCGGCACGATGAGGCGCGCCGGTGCCCCGTGATCGACCGACAGCGGTGCGCCCGCCATGTGCGTTGCCACGATCGTATCCGGATGCATCGCATCGGCGATCGGCAGCGACCGTGCGAAGCGCACGTCGCCCTCGGCGTCATCGCGCGGCCCAGCGTCGGCTCCGACACCAAGAACTTCCACCACGTCCGAACCGAGGCCGGCGCGCTCCAGCAGCGTGCACAGCGAGACGCCCGACCAATTGGTCGTGCTCACGGCGCCGAAGCGCCACGGCTCACCGGTGGGTACCGGGTCCATCCCCAGGCGGCCGTTGCCGGCGCACTCCAGCGTGACCGTCACTTGGCGCTGCGGCAGAGCAGCCAGCTCGGGGAGCGAGATCGCGAAGGCCGACTGTACGGCACCACCGATGTCGATCGTGTGCGTAGCGCTGAGGAGCGGCAACGCAAAGTTGCTGCGAACGTATACACTGGCCGCTGGCGTGATCGACGACGACAGCAACCGCGCCGGTGTTTCCGCACACAGCGGTTCCGCGCGCACGACATCGAGAGCGTCCGTACCTGCAGCATCGAGTGCGACGTCGTCGGACACGGCAGCAGCAGCGGGGGGAATGGAAGCGGATGTGATACTGGTACCCTAGCGCGAACGCGGTGGGACTTCGGGGCGCGTGAACGCGCTCGGTGTGACCGCATCCCAAGGCGTGGCGCTTTGCGCCTTGCTGAATCCGAGGGAGTCGAGTCGCAGCATGAAGCGACGCTCGAACAGTGCGTTGGCACCCGGGAACAGCGACTCCGCGCTGGGAATAGCGGCCACTCGCACGTGCATCCGCACACCGGGCACCCGATCACTGACCGCACGCGAAAGATTCTCGAGCGCCGCGAGGGTAGCCGGTTGATGGGCGTAGAACAGCAGCGAGGTGGAGCGACTGCTGATCGCGCGGCGCGCCGACGGCTTCATGACTTTCGGCTCACCGTGCGTCCACAGATTCATGATGACCCACACGCGCACCGTGACATCCGTGAGCCCGCGCGCCTGTAACCGTTGTCCAAGGCGTGTGTAGTCCTCGAACGTGAGCAGCGGTAGGATATTTTCTATCACCCCGCCGTCGGACTGCAGATGCCCATCGATCATGACCGGCGGGAAGATGCCCGGGATGGCGGTCGCACCCTTGAGCAGCTGCCGGGTGCGTTGGTCGGTGGCTCCGGAGCGAGCACTTCCCATCTCATCGCCCAGCGACCACATCCGACCGATGCCGAGATCGAAATCCGTGGTTCCGAACACGAGCTGTTGATCGTTCGCGAAGGCCGCCTGCAACTCGTCGCGGAGCGGTCCGTTCAAGGTCTGGGCGATCGTTTGATCGAACCGTTTCGTGTTCACCAGCCCGCCAGTGGGGCGGATCAAGAACCACCAATCGAGTGACGGCGCGAAGCTCTGGGCGGCGCGCGCGTACAGTGCCGTGATCGTATCGATTGCGCTGCGCGTGCCGATCAGCGCGTACGGTGCCTGCAACGCGCCCGTGCTGATGCCCGTCACGAGATCGAATTGTGGCATCGAATCGGCGGCGCGTTGCTGCCAGCCGCGCAGAAAGCCGACGCCGAACGCGCCGTTCTGACCACCGCCGGAGAGCATCAGCACATCCACCGTGCGGTCTCCCCGTTTCGCGACACGTCGCACCAGCCGTTCGATTACGGTATCGCGCAGTGCGCGATGCTGCGCATCGATCGAGATGGCGTCGCGCTGCAGATTCACCACCGTGGTCGGCGCGCGTGTGATGGCAGCGCACCCCGCGAGCAGGGCAAGCGCTGGCGTTAACCGGCCGAGCGTCCTGATAAACGTGTTCCCGAACGCCGTCGTGAGAATCCTTCTTCGCATCTGTGGAATGTAGTCCCGTTACCTGCCGCGTTGCGCACTAAGCGGTCTCCGAACGGCTACCGGTCGTCCGCCCCCAGCAGGTCGCAATAGGCAAAGCGCTCGTCCCGGATCACGACCGGGCCTATTGCACAGCGGATCGGGCGCTGAAAGATCGGACCATCCGACACGAACGTATGGAACTCGCCGCGCTCTCCACACGGATCGACTGACGCGGGGAGGGCCGACAGCAGCGCACCATCGAACCGGCGTCCGGCAAAGGCTGCGTCGAGCTGCTCCGTGTCGACGCACACCAGATGTGCCACAAATCCGTCGGTCACGAAGCGGGCCGCGAGCGCCGTGGTCGGCGTGCCCCACAGAGGAAATCGGGGCGCGAAGCCGCTGCCGACCAACGCCTGCTCGCGATAGGCGCGAACGTCTTCGAGGAACAGATCGCCGAAGGCGATCTCCGTGACCGCCGGGAACCGCTCACGGATCGCGGCGAGCCCCTGCTGAAAGGCCGCTTCGTAGCCGGCATTACTGCACTGCGGCGTCAGCGTGATCTCGACCAGCGGTAGCCCGAGCGAGGCCGACTGCTCCGCGAGAAGCGTACGCCGCACCCCGTGAATGCTGATGCGATCGTAGCCGGCGGTCACGCTCGTGAGCAGTGCAACCACCTCGACGTCTGGGTCGGCACGCAGCGCCTGCAGCGCAAGGCTGCTGTCCTTGCCGCCGCTCCAGCTCAACACCACCGACCGCACATTCGGCACACCGACTCAGCGTACGGCGAGTTTCTGTACGGTGCCGCTCAGCGTCGAGCCGGCCATGTTCACGAAGATCGTGCCATCGGTCACCGACAACTCGACTTTCATCCGCCGATCGAGCTTCTCCGCGATGGCGTCGATCAATGCACGTTCGAGCACGTACAGCTCGATCTGTTCGGCCCGATGGATCTTCTCACCTTCCCACTGCCGCCACAGCTGCGCCGGATCGCGATGCGTGTAGATCACCACCCGTGGCGCAGCCTTGCTGGCCTTGTGCAACCGGGCGGCATCGGGCGCGCCGAGCTCGATCCACACCTTCAGACTACCCGTCAGGTCGCGCACGCTCAGCGGTGGCTCATCCGGATCGGAAATGCCGCGCGAGAACGCGATCCCTTCGCTATACTCGAGACAGTAGGCGAGCAGCCGCGCCACGAAGTACTCCGGCGATTCCGACGGGTGCATCGCCATGCGGAACTCGAGCGACTCGTACACACCACGATCGACGTTGGCGAGCGCCACCTGCAGCGCGTACATGGTGGACGTCAGCGCCATGGGTTGCTCCCTCCGTTCACGTGTGCGCCATCAATCGCGACAGTGCGTCAGCCAGCCGTGCGTGTCATCGACGCGACCGTGGACGATGTCGAGATACTGCGTCTGCATCAACGAGGTCACCGGTCCCGGCTTGCCGGCACCGATCGTAATTCTGTCGATGCTGCGCACCGGCGTGATCTCGGCCGCCGTGCCGGTGAAGAACACTTCGTCGGCCATGTACAACATCTCGCGCGGGATATGCGCCTCACGCACGGGGATACCCGCCTCGCGCGCCAGCGTCATGATCGTGTCACGCGTGATGCCGCCCAGAATCGTGCCGTCGAGCGGCGTGGTCACGATCGTGCCGCCCGACACGAGAAACACGTTCTGACCGGAGCCTTCGCTCACCATGCCGCCCGGGCTCAGCGCGATGCCCTCGGCGTAGCCGTTGGCCATCGCTTCCATCTTGATCAGCTGACCGCTCAGATAGTTGCCGGCGATCTTGGCCATCGCGGGAATCGTGTTCGGCTCCACGCGATGCCACGATGAAATGCAGGCATCCACGCCGTTCTCCAGCGCGCCAGCACCCAGGTACGTGCCCCACGGCCAGCAGGGGAGATACACCTCGACCGGTGCACCTGTGGGCACCATGCCGGCCGAACCGTAGCCGCGCACGACCATCGGACGGAGATAGCACGACTCCAGACCGTTGCGCACTATCAGTTCACGTGACGCGGCGATGAGCTGGTCGATCGTATACGGCACATCCGTGCGGTAGATTTTGCACGACATCAACAGTCGTGTGAGATGCTCGCGCAGCCGGAAGATGGCCGGACCACGCGGCGTGCTGTACGCGCGAATACCCTCGAACGCCGACGAGCCGAACTGCACGGAATGGCTCAGCACGTGAATCGTGGCATCCGCCCACGGGATGAACGCACCATCGCGCCAGATCCACTGGCTCTCGGCAATTTGGCTCATGTCGGAACGATGCGGGAAGAAGAAAGAAGAGGGCTACAGCAGCGAACGCACGGCGCCGCCATCCACCAACACGGCTTGCCCGGTCATGAACCCGGCACGCGCAGAACACACGAAAGCTATCACCGCTGCCAACTCATCGGGGCGTCCGAGTCGGCCGACCGGCGTTTCCGCTGTCCAGCCGTCGAACACCGACTCGCGGCTCTGACCCGTGCGCGTGGACGTGGCACTGGCCAGCGCATCCAGTCGCTCAGTGGCCGTGAATCCGGGAAGCACGGAATTCACCGTGACCCCATCGCCGGCAACTTCATCGGCCAGCGTGCGCAAATACCCGGTGACGGCGGCGCGCAGACTGTTGCTGAGCACCAGCGACCCCTGCGGACGTTTTACGGCCAGTGAGGTAATCGACACCACCCGACCCCACTTGCGCTCGCGCATACCCGGCACGAAGGCGCGTGTGAGTTCGACGACGCTGCGCAACAGCAGCTCGCTGGCTTGGCTCCACGTATCCCAGGAGTGCGACATCGCCGCGCCGGTGGGCGGGCCGCCGGTGTTGGCCACGAGAATGTCGACGCGTCCGTGCGCCGCCATCGTCTGCACAATGACGTCGGCGATGCCGGCTTCCGTGGCCAGGTCCGCCACGATGGCCGTGACCGATCCACCGTGCGCCTCGAGTTTTGCTTTTGCGTTGGCGATCGAGGCGGCATCGCGGGAACAGATCACCAGCGTGCAACCTTCCCGCGCGAACTCCTCTGCTGCGGCGAACGCGATGCCGCGACTCGCACCGCACACCAGCGCGATCTTGCCCTGAATGCCGAGATCCATTAGCGGGGCCCGCGGAGATAGTCGTCGGTCTTGTCGATCCAGTCCTGCCGTGGCGGATTGAAGACATCCACGTCGAGCGTGTCCTCGAGCGCTTCGGCGCGATGCCGCACATGGCTCGGGATCACCAACACATCACCAGCGCCGACATCGGTGTACGTGTCGCCCGGTGCATCGGCATGTTCGCCGATCCAGAAGCGCAGCGTGCCCGACAGCACGTACGTGAACTGTTCGTTGAGGTGATCGTGCGCCGGCACGATGGCACCCTTCTTCAGATACACGTGCGCCAGCATCATCTTCTCGCTGTAAATCAGGCGGCGCCCGATGAGCGGGGTGAGCTGTTCGATGGGAAGTGCATCCCAGTTCTGCTTGCGGACGTCGGACATGACAGGATTGGATGAAAGGGAATACCGCAGCGCGGTCGCGAATCAGCGATTGGCCGCGTACACGGCCTGCTGCGCGAATCGCGGTTCCTGAATTTCACGCACCAGCGCACCCGCCAGTGACGCGCGGGAGAGGCTGCTGCGTACACCGACGGAGAGCTCAGGTCCGATAGCCACAGCGTCGGTGGCCGGATCGTCGGTGAGACGCGGCGGCTTGATCAGCGTCCAGCCGCCCAACTTGCTGCTGCGCACAAGACGTTCCTGCTCGGTGCGATCCTCCATCATGCCATCGTGCGCCGACCGTTGCACGATCTTGCGCATGAGGCGCATTGCCAGCGATACGTTCAACGGTACCCCGCCGGTCATTGCGCCCGTCACCACCAGCAGCCGCTGCTGCGACTGGGTGTGCATAGAGGCGATGATGTTCCTGGTGGCTGCGGTGCAGAAGGGAACGCGCGCATCGTTGTGCGGGCCGAACAGCACGACTACGGCATCGGCCCCGCGCAGCACTTCGCGCACGGCCGTCGGATCATTCAGTGATCCCACCACCACGGTGGACGACGTCGGCACCTGCTCCGAGGGCTTGGCCCGGTAATGCAGTCGCAGCGAAATCCCGGCGTCGGTCGCGCTCGCAATGAAGGCGTGACCTGTCCGCCCGGAGGCGCCGAAAACGGAAACGATCATGAAGTCCTCTGTCGGATGGCGGCGATGCCGCCCGCGGCACCGATGAGAAGTATGCACCACCACCATCCAGACACACAGCCAGCCGCGGCGTTCTGCGGTATCTTCGGGGCGTGCCTGCGTCCTTCATTTCACGAACCCAGTCGTATGACCGTCACCCCTCCGTTTGTCCCGTCGGATATCGAGATTGCCCAGCAGGCGCGTCTGCGCCCGATCACGGCCGTGGCGGCCGATCTCGGGCTTGCCCCGGACGACATCGATCAGTACGGACGCTTTAAGGCCAAGCTGCCGCTCGCGCTGGCCTCGCAGCCCGCCAAGGGACGACTGGTGCTGGTCACGGCCATCAGCCCGACGCCGGCCGGTGAAGGGAAGAGCACGGTCAGCGTGGGCCTCTCACAGGCGTTTCGTCGCCTCGGACACAACGCCGTGCTCTGCATGCGCGAGCCCAGCCTCGGACCGGTATTCGGCGTGAAAGGCGGCGCGGCCGGTGGCGGCTATGCGCAGGTGCTGCCGATGGACGACATCAACTTGCATTTCACCGGTGACTTCCACGCGATCGCCAGTGCGCACAGTCTGCTGTCGGCGATGGTCGACAACCACCTGTATCACGGCAATGCGCTCGGCCTCGACACCAAGCGCATCACGTGGCCGCGCACGATCGACATGAACGACCGCGCGCTGCGCAACGCGATCATCGGTGTCGGTGCCGGCAACGGCGTGATGCGCGAAGAACGCTGGGTGATCATTCCCGCGAGTGAGGTGATGGCGATCATCGCACTCGCGTCCGACACCGAAGACCTCGAGCAGCGACTCGGCAGCATCATCGTGGGCACTACGAGCGGGAAGGATCGCACACCCATACGCGCGCGCGACCTACAGGCCACCGGGGCGATGTCGTTGCTGCTCAAGGATGCATTGCGCCCGAATCTCGTACAGACACTCGAAGGCGGACCGGCCATTCTGCACGCCGGCCCGTTCGGCAACATCGCGCACGGTTGCAACAGCCTCGTGGCCACGCGCACCGGTCTCGCACTGGCCGACATCGTGGTCACCGAAGCCGGCTTCGGCTCCGACCTCGGCGCTGAAAAGTTCTTCGACATCAAGTGTCGAGCCGGCGGACTCAACCCCGAAGCGGCGGTGCTGGTGGCCACGGTGCGTTCGCTCAAGATGCAGGGCGGACTCCCCAAGAATGTTCTCGATCAGGAAGACCTCGGCGCCCTCGAGCGCGGATTGCCGCATCTCGCCCATCACATTGCCAACGTGCGTCAATTCGGTGTGCCGGTCGTGGTTGCGATCAATCGCCGACTGTCCGATACGGACGCTGAACTTGACATGGTCGCGGATTACGCCGCGCAGTACGGTGTGCGCGTCGCGCTCTGCAACGTGTGGGCCGATGGCGGCGCCGGCGGCGAATCGCTGGCGCATGAAGTGCTGGCCCTGCTCGAGTCGCGTTCGGCCGAGTTCCGTCCGCTGTACGACACCGCACGGCCGATCCGCGAGAAGATCGAAACGATTGCCACGAAAGTTTACGGCGCAGCCGGCGTCGACTTCTCACCGGCGGCCGAGAAGTCGATTAGTTGGCTGGAGCAGCACGACATGGGGGCGACCCCCGTATGCATGGCCAAGACGCAGTATTCGCTCACCGACGATGCGACCAGGCTTGGCGTGCCGACGGACTTCCGAGTTACGGTACAGGAGGTGAGCGGATCCGCCGGCGCCGGATTCGTGGTGGCGAAGTGCGGCGACATCATGACGATGCCGGGGCTGTCGAAGTCGCCGGCGGCCGAACGAATGCGACTGCGCCCTGATGGGACGATCGAGGGGCTGTCGTGAACCGCGATTACGTGGACTCGAGGCTGCTGACTTCGCGTATCATGACACCGGAGATGAACCCATACAACTCACTCCAGGCACGGTGTACTTCGGGCGTCCAGTCGTCATCCAAGGTTTGTTCGAGCGCCCACAGCAACGCCGCACCCACCGTCTCGTATTGCGCGATAGTGACGCCGTAGCCCCCGTGCAGACGGGCAAGGGACTGCAGTTCGTCAACGATGTTCGACGGGAAATCGAGCATCTGCACGAGCAAGTCGATCGTCTGCACGAACTTCACCCGCTGCACATGCATCTGCGTACCGTCGAACAATAGTTTTGCCGATGCATCGGTCTCGAACAGTCGCTCGTAGAAGCGCTGCGCGGCGATGAGTCGCAGCGGAAAGAGTCGCATCCAGCTGTCGCGAATCGATCGTTCGGAATCTTTGGTCATGGGACGCGGGGCAAAAGTATCAGTCTTGACCGGGACGAAACGATATATCTCGAGAAAGATACGCTCGGCTCGGTAACCAACGACTGACGTGACCCAAACACATCACGCCGTTTCCTCGGCCTGTACGACCGCCGATCCGCGGTTGACATTCTGAATTGCACGTTTCATGGCCACCAATCCTACGCGTGGTACCCGAACTGAAAACGGCGCTTCTACTTCGAAGCACGGTGCAAGGAGTTCGGCGTCGAACTCCGGGAACAATTGCTGCAGCGCCCCAATAGCGCCGGAGGCCACCCGCACGATGACGTTCACGCTGTCCACGCGCTCGGCCCGTGGCATGGCCACCAGGGCTTGCTGCACGGTGCCGCCGTAGGCTTTCACCAGGCCGCCGGTGCCCAATTTCGTGCCGCCATAGTAGCATGTCACGACGACGGCGGCGAGTTCGCCGACGCCACTGTGCAGCAGCACCGTGAGCATGGGGCGTCGTCGGTGCCGTGATCATCGTCGTGATCAGTCGAGACTCAGCGCGTTCACGCGTACGGACTGTCTACGCCGCCACGCGGGGAACCACCGCCGATCCCGCCACCTTGGCCGCGATGCGGACCGCGACGGACACGGCCGGCCGCACCGCTTTTCTCCCCGCCGGTAGCCGCGCCGCGCGATTCGCTGGCTTTCCTGGCCGGAGCGGCGGGACGGCCACCCGACGGCGCCGCCGGACGCGCACCGCCCGACTGGGCCGTACTGCGACGCTCCACCTTGGCAGCAGCACGCGCACGGTCTTCCGCCTTTTTCTTGCGGATCTCCGCAATGCGCTCGGCCAGCGGGACTTCGAGCTTGGTTTGCGGCTTCGCGCTGTAATCGAAATCGGGTACCGTCACGCGCGGCAACGTCTTCTTGATTGCCCGCTCGATCTGTTTCAGATCTCCTTCTTCCTCGGGCGACACGAAGGTGAACGCCTCACCGGTCGCTTCCGCACGCGCCGTACGACCGACGCGATGGATGTAATCCTCAGCCGCCAAAGGCACGTCGAAGTTCACGACATGGCCGAGCGCTTCTACGTCGATACCACGCGCCGCGATGTCGGTGGCCACCAGTACCTGATACGCCCCATCCTTGAAGCCGGCGAGCGCCTGCGTGCGCTGCGACTGTGAGCGGTTGCCGTGAATACGCTCGGCCTTGATGCCGGCGGTCACGAGCTGCGAGGCCAGGCGGTTGGCGCGGTGCTTCGTGCGGGTAAACACCAGCGCCTGCGGCATGTCGCCGCGCTTGAGCAGTGCGACCAGAAGACCGCTCTTGAGATCCTGTGCCACCGGGTACACGGCCTGCGTGATGCCGACGGCAGGAGCCGCCTGCCGCTGCAGGTTGAGCGTGAACGGATTGGTGAGCAGATCCTTCGTGAGAGCGGCAATGGGCGCGGGCATCGTGGCGCTGAAGAACAGCGTCTGTCGCTTCTTCTGCGGCAAATGACGCAGCACCTTCTTGATCTCGGGCAGGAAGCCCATGTCGAGCATTCGATCGGCTTCGTCGAGCACGAGATACTCGAGATGCTCGAGCTTCGCGTACGGCATGCGGAAGTGATCGAGCAAGCGACCCGGCGTGGCCACGATGACATCGGCGCCGCTACGGAACGCATGTTCCTGCGGCCCCATGCCCACTCCACCAAACACCGCCGCGCCCGTGAGCGGCGTGTGCACCGTGACGTCGTTCAGACTCTCGACGATCTGCGCCGCCAATTCACGCGTGGGCGTGATGACCAGCGCCCTCGTCATCCCGCGCGGCTTCTCCATGATGTGATGGAGAATGGGGAGCAAGAACGCATACGTCTTTCCGCTGCCCGTCATCGCGCAGGCGAGGACGTCACGTCCCTCCAGGGCCGGCGGAATCGCTTCGGCCTGAATCGGGGTGGGACGGGCAAACCCGAGCTCCTTGAGGCCCTTCTGGAGGCTCGGATGCAGCTGCAGCGAGGAAAACGACGGCGTAGCGGTCACAGGGGCTTGGACACGGGGAACACAGACAAGATTGATGAAATATAACTGGCCACGGTGGCGAACGCCTGATTTCCGGCCGGAAGTTGATCGGTGAGGAACGTGTGAAAGCAGAAGGAAGTACCGCGCCGATGCCGGAAACGGCGTATGCCACCCACGCTGACCGATCGGAAACAGCGCTTCCGGTGGCCGTTACACGGTGCTCACCGTCCAACTTCCCCCGCGGAATCCCACGGTTCACCCCGTGGCCGCGATTTCCTCACCCGGATTGATGAACTGGTCCTGCTCCAGCTGATACTGCCGGTTGTACAGGTCACGGTAGCGTCCGCCGACGGCGAGCAGCTCGTGATGCGTGCCGCGCTCTATGATCTGACCGTGCTCGAGTACGAGAATCTGATTGGCGCTCGTAATCGTGCTCAGTCGGTGCGCGATCACGAAGGTGGTGCGGCCAGCGCGCAGGCGGCGCAGTCCTTCCTGAATCAGGTGCTCGCTCTCCGAGTCCAGCGACGAGGTCGCTTCGTCGAGGATGAGCACGCGCGGATCGGCGAGGATCGCGCGGGCGATCGCCACCCGCTGACGCTGGCCGCCGGAGAGCTTCACGCCGCGTTCACCGACGATCGTGTCGTACTGCTGCGGGAAGCCTGAGATGAAGTCGTGCGCGTTGGCGATCTTCGCCACGGCTATCACTTCATCCTTCGTGGCGCCGGGTTTGGTGAAGGCGATGTTCTCCATCACCGTACCATCGAACAGGAAGTTGTCCTGCATGACCACGCCCAGATGACGACGATAGTCGCGCAACTTGAGCTCGGACACCGGCGTGCCGTCCACCTTGATCTGTCCCTGTTGCGGCTGCGCGAACGCCATGATGAGCGAAATCATCGTGCTCTTGCCGCTGCCGCTCGAGCCCACGAGTGCCGTGGTGGTGCCGGCCGGCGCCATGAACGACACGTCCTTGAGCACGGGCGTGCCTTCTTCGTACTCGAAGGACACGTGGTCGAACTCCACGCGTCCCACGACGGACGGCACGGCAATTTTGCCGGCGTCTTCCTGGTCTTCCGTGGGCATGTCGCGGAGTTCACGAATACGATCGAGTCCGGCGAAGGCCTCGGTGATCTGCGTGCCGATACTCGCGATCTGAATGAGCGGCGCCGTCACCAGAACGATGAAGAACACGAAGGTGATCAAGCTGCCGACGGTCATCGTTCCGTTGATCACATCGCGACCACCCACGTACATCGCGATCAATCCGATCACTCCAACCACCGCGAGCCCGAGCGTGCCGGTGAGCGACGTCCCAGTGATCGTTTTGGCGATATTCTCGAAAAGTTTCTGCACACCCTTGCCGAACACTTCCTTCTCGCGCTCTTCGGCCGTGTACACCTTGATCAGCCGGATGCCGCCCAGCGTTTCGGTGAGCCGTCCCGTCACTTCGGCGGTGATCACGCTGCGCTCACGGAAAATCGGCCGGAGGCGCTTGAAGGCGATCGACATGACCACGCCGAAAACCGCGAGAAACACGATGGTCGCGGCGGTGAGTTGCCAGTTGAGATAGAAGAGCACGCCGAGCGCGGCGATTGCACTCACGATGCCACCGGTCAGCTGGATCAACCCGGTACCGATGAGGTTGCGAATGCCTTCCGGATCGTTCATCACGCGAGACACCAGCACCCCGCTCTTCGTGCTGTCGAAGAACTTGACCGGGAGTCGAATCAGGTGCCCCTGCACCTCTTCACGCAGCCGCGCAATGGCCTGCTGCGCCGCTACGCTCACGACCTGCGAGAGCGCGTAGCCGGTGATCGACTGCACGATCGTCGCCGCCAATCCGGCGAGCGCGATATAGCCGAGCATCTGGATATCGCGGTTGGGCAGGACCTCGTCCAGCACCTTTTTCGTAGAGTACGGCAGCACGAACCCCGCCGCGCGGCTGATCAGCATCAGCACCAGTCCGACGGTGACAGAGGTGCGGTGTTCCCAGATCAGTGCGCGGGCCTCGGCCCATGCGCGCTTGGTGTCGTACTTGGGCTTGCCTTGGCGCGGTGGATTCATGCCACGGAAGGTAACTCAGGATTCCGCGGGGGAAGCCGTTTGGAAGTGAACGTGGTCGGGCTACCGGAAGCACCGCTCCGAATGGTCCAGCGATGCCGGCAGTCACCGTTTCCGGCAGCGGAGTGGCACTTCCGCGTGCGTTCACACGTTCCTGACCAAATTGCTTTCCCCTAGGCGTCCCACGGTCGCTTCCGTGGCATATCTTTAACGCTATGTACATCCCCAACAACGAAACCATCGCCAAAGTTGAGGTCCTCGCGGACCTCGAGCAGGACGTCGCAGACCTTACGGTCGCGCATGAAGCCAAGCGCATTCTGTGGTTCCCGTCGGAACTGCTCAATCCTGAGCCGGACACCGACCCTGATGTGTTTGTGAAGCAGCTTCGGGAGCGCGCGAAGGGCATCAGCATGCCGGCCCGCGTCGCCCTCGCGCTCAATACACTCACCGAAGAAGGTCTCCCCCATTTCCACCGGCTGCTGGCCACCTACCTGGGTGGCGATACCTTCTGGGCGAAGTGGACCAATCTGTGGACAGCTGAGGAAGACCGGCACGGGGCCGTGTTGCACGACTACGCGCACGACAGCAAGATCCTCGACAACCCGGTGCTCGAGCGCATGCAGTTCGAGTACCTCAAGGCGGGCTTCGAGCCCACGTGGGACAAGGATCCGTACCGCGTATTCGTGTACACGTCGCTGCAGGAGCGCGCCACCCAGGTGAGTCACGCCAACACGGGCAAGCTGGCCGGCGAGTACGAGCCGCTCATCGGCACCGTGCTTGCCAACGTCGCCAAGGAAGAAGCGCGGCACTACGTGTTCTACCGCGAGATCTTCCTGCGCGTATTAGCGCGTGATCCGAACCGCGCCCTCGAATCGGCTGCGCTGATCATGCCGAGCATTGACATGCCTGGCATCAGCATGCCACACTTTCGCGAGATGGCCGACGTGATCCGCCGCGCCGGCATCTACGGACCGCGTGATTACATGAAGATCGTCGAAGACCTCATCAAGTTCTGGTCGATCGACACACTGGTAGGGCTGAACGAAGCCGGTCGCAAGGCGCAGGAGAAGATCATGGCGATCACCGAGCGTCTCGAGCGCGTGGCCAACATGATGGAGACGCGCAGCCGCGCGAAGACGTTCTCGTTCAACGTGGCATTCGCCCGCGAATTCGCAATGGATTGAAGCACCACGCTCGTAATAGCGGCTAGCGGCTCTCCCGTCAGCCGCTGTTGCGTAGCCCAGCCGCGATCCCGTTGATCGTAATGTGAATGCCGCCCCGCCGACGCTCGTCGTCGGTTCCGGCGCCCGACGCTTGCGCCTCGCGATAGCGACGCAGCAGCTCGATCTGCAGGTGATTGAGTGGGTCCATGTACGGAAAACGATTGGCGATCGATCGCTTCAGCAGCGGGTTCTCCGCCAGCAACTCCGACTGCCCCGTGATCTGTTGCAGCGCGTCGCGTGTGCGATGCCACTCCGCCGAAAGCAGCGCGAACACGCGCTGTCGCAGCTCGACATCCTGCACCAACTCGGCGTAGCGCGACGCCACAGCGAGATCCGACTTGGCCAGTACCATGTCGATGTTCGACAGCAACGTACGAAAGAATGGCCAGTGACGAGCCATGCGTTGCAGCATGGGGAGACCATCTGGCGTATCGGCGAGATACCCCGCGATCGCCGACCCGAAGCCGTACCACCCGGGCAGCATCAGACGACACTGCGCCCAGGAGAAAACCCACGGGATCGCGCGCAGGTCTTCGATGCGCTCGCTGGCGCGTCGCGACGCAGGGCGGCTGCCGATGTTGAGCGTCGCGATCTCTGCCAACGGCGTGGACTCGCGGAAGTACTGCGTAAAGCCCGGTGTGTCGTACACCAATGCGCGATAGGCACGGAAGGCGATCGCCGACAGCCGATCCATCACGGGATGGAAGGCCTGCTCCACACTGTCGGCACGCTCGCCGCGCTGCTCATGATCGGTGAGCGAAGCCTCGAGTGTGGCCGCCACCAGCAGCTCCAGATTTCGCCTGCCCACCTCGGGCGTGGCGTACTTCGACGCAATCACTTCCCCCTGTTCCGTAATGCGGATCTGCCCGCGCACCGCGCCCGCCGGCTGCGCAAGAATCGCCTCGTAGCTCGGACCACCACCACGTCCCACCGAGCCACCTCGCCCGTGAAAAAGTCGCAACTGCACTTCATGCTTCGCGAACACGCGCATGAGCGCCAACTCGGCCTGATACAACTCCCACCCCGATGTCAGGAAGCCACCGTCCTTGTTGCTGTCGGAGTAGCCCAGCATCACTTCCTGCACATCGCCCTGCGACGCGACCAACGCGCGATACACCGGCAGCGTGAACAACGCGTCCATGATGCGGCCGGCGCGCTGGAGGTCGTCGATCGTTTCGAACAGCGGAATGATCTGCATTGCGGTGGTCGGCGATGCACCACCGCTGGCAAGCCCCACTTCCTTGAGCACCAGTGCCACCTCCAGCATGTCCGACACGCCATCGCACTTCGAAATGATGTAGTGCGGAAGCAACGCGTCGCCGAAGCGCTGGCGTAACTCACGCGCGGCGAAGGCAATGGCGAGCTCTCCCTCCACCTCATTGGAGTAGGACAGATGCGGCGAATACAACGGCCGCGTCCCGTTGAGCTCATCGGCCAGTATCCTGATCCGCTCGGCCTCGCTGCGAGCGGCGTAGTCGCCGCACACACCGGCGCGCGCCAGCAGCTCGGCGACCACACGCTCGTGTACCTCGGCGTTCTGACGCAGATCCAGCGGCGCCAGATGAAAGCCGAACAACTCCACCGCGCGCAAAAGCCTACGCAAGCGATCGGCCGTAAGTCGTTCGCCACCGAACTGCCGTAATGAGTCGCTAATAATGACCAGATCGGTGACGAGGTCCACCGACGTCGCGTACGGAGCATCGGTGCCGATCGCCTGACGGATCGGCGCCGGCAATCCCAGCGCCAGCGCGGTGCCCACGAGACGCGAGTAGATGCCGATCAGCGCGCGGCGGTACGGCTCATCGAGTCGTTGCGACGAGGTGTCAGGGGATCGCGCCGCGAGTGTCGCGAGCGCGGCGGTCACAGGCACGAGTCGATCTGACAGCGGCAGGTCGTACCCCAGCTCGTGCACTTCGTCGAGATAGAACTCGATGGTTGCCGACGCCTGCAGGCGGACGGTTTCCCGCAACGTCTCGGCGGTCACGAAAGGATTGCCATCGCGATCACCACCGATCCAGCTGCCCACGCGCATGAACGGCGGCAACGACCACGTGTGACCGGGGAAACGGGCGCGTACGAGGTCTTCAGTATCGCCGTGCAGGCGAGGAAGTTCAGTGAAGAACGTGCTGCGAAAATAGGTGATCCCGTTCTTCACTTCGTCGATCACGCGCAGTCGCTCGCTGCGTACCATGCGCGTGTGCCAGAGCGTGAGCACGACCCGCTTGAGCGTCTCGTCGGCGTCGCGCTGTTCGTCGGGGGTAAGCACATTTCGGTCGCGCCGCTCGAGCACCTCGGCGATCTGCTGGAGCGCGTGCTGCGTACTCTGTCGCTGCACTTCGGTGGGATGCGCCGTCAACACCGGCGACACGAGTGCCGACCCAAAGAACGCTTGGATCCGCGCCGCCGCATCCGGTGTTTCGCGAACGACCGCATCGAGCGAGAATGCAAGACTCCCTTCACGGGGTGGCGAGCCCATGATCTCGTGCTCACGACGACGACGCGAACGGTGCGTGTCCTCGGCGATGTTTGCGAGCTGCAGAAAGTAGGCGAAGGCGCGGACCACCCGGTGCATGTCCTCGGAGGGCAGCGCGTCGAGCAGTCCATGCAGTGTGGCGCGATCGTCGAGGCTTCCCTCGCGCGCAAAACGTACCGCCGTCCGTCGCACCGACTCGACCAGTTGAAAGATCGCGTCGCCCTCCTGCTCGCGCAGCGTGTCGCCCAGGACACGACCCAACAAGCGGATATCGTCGCGGAGCGGGAGGTCCTTCTCGAGGCGGCTGGTCGCGGGAGTCTTTGACATATCGTGCGAATCTACCGTTGGACACCCGAGTCGGCGTGTATGCCGCCCGAATGCCCAACGTCACGCATGGTCGTGCCCTACTTCGTGCTGAAGCGCATACCCACGAGAAAGCGATTCGTGCTGAAGAAGTTGATCCCCTGATGCTCCACGAAGAACTGCGGGCGACGACGGTCGGTATCGCTACCGGCCGTGGTAGTCGCGCGATCGTAGGTCACGCCATACGCTGCGTTCACGCCGAACTCCGAATCCCGGTCACCGCTTGCGGCGAGGAAACCGAGACCCGCACGGAGGTACGGACGATAGCTGCCCGGCGTCTTCAGACGGAGTGCACCGAAGTCGTATTGTGCACCGAGCGCCAACGAGACAGAGGCGTCATTGCCGAGACCGATCGCGAAATCGGGGACCAATCGTAGCGCAGAAATGCCGAACACCGGGCCAAGGTCAAGCTGCGCACCCAAGACCAGTTGACCAAAGCCAGCCACATACGGTGACACCTGCTGAATCCGCATAGCGCTCGCCCCGTTCGACATCGACGTCGACGGAAGCACCACCACCTCCGGTGGTGCCACGCGGGATGGCTCAACACGCAATGGCGTCATCCGCAACTGCATGTCCAGCGCATCGAGACGCGCCCGGAGTACGCGGACTTCTTCGTCCATCACATTGTCACGACGTGCGGTGTCCGGCGTACGCAGCCGCGCTTCGAGACGCTCGATCTGGGAGCGAAGCTCGCGCACCAGCGAATCGTTCGACTGGCGTACCGCAGTGCTGTCCGATAAGCGCCGTGCGTCGGCGGGCGTCACGAGTATCGTGCGCTGCGTACTGTCACCGTAGCGGATGTACAGTTCTCCGACCGTCGGCACCGGTAGCGTGATCATCGTTGGGCGTGTCGGCTGCACCACTGGCACACGCGTCTGTGCGTTCTGTCGCACCACTCGACGTTCCATCACGATCATGGAATCCCGGCCGTCCACGATCGTATCGCGTGCCGCCATCTCGCGGCGCATACGGATCAAGTCAGCGTCGCGGGTCATCATGCGATCATCACGGTCACGCGCCATGCGCTCACGTTCGGCGCGGGCGTCCCGCTCATCACGGCTGGGCATCGACTTTCGTGACCGCCCAAGGTCGAAACCAAGTCCAACCGTATACATGAAGTTGTTGGTGAGCTGGTCGGTGGTGGCGAGGCTGTCGAGAGCCTGGGGACCGCGCACGTAGTCACGCACGGCGACATTGAGCCGGAAGTTGTCCGTGAGACGGAACGCCACGCCGGCACCGGCGATCAACGCCGTTTCCACGTCGCGCGCGCGCCCCTGCGTGTCACGATAGTCTTCACCGAAGTCTAGGCGACCGGCACCCAGCACGATGAACGGCGACGGGCCACGCGAGCGCGTGAAGTTCAACTGTGCTTCGCCGCCGTAGCTCTGCATCGGCTGCTTATCGCGCAGGTTGCCGGAGCGCCCCTGCCAATAGAAAGCGCGCAGTCCCACGAACTGGCCCACATCGATGCCGGTGCGCACGCCCACCAAGCCCTGACGGGGAAACGATTCGTCGTCGAAATCCAGTCGACCGGCGAAGGCTTCGAGCGGCACCGAGCCCACCGACCAGCGCTCCGACCGCTCGTCGTCGTCGGTCTGTTCATCGAGTGCACCACCAATGGCGATGCCCAATCCTGCGCTCGCCGTCCAGTTGCTTCGGGTCACACGGCGCTCAGCCATCGAGTTGCCACCCGTGGTGCTGGCGAACAGCGTGCCCGGCGCTAACCGGAAGCGCGAGTCCTCGAGCATCACCATCGCGCGGATGTTCTTCGTGGCATCGTACTGAATGCCGCCACCGTAGCGGTAATTGATCTGATCCTGGCGATCTACGCTGTCGGCTTCGAAACGCATGACGCCCGCGCCCGCCGAGAGAAACGGTGCAAGGCGCCCCGTGCTCAAACGAAGGGCGAGGTTACCGCCGAAGGTGCTGGCGTCGGTCGTGGTACGAAGCGGTCCGAGCTGCCGGCCGCCGCCCGCGCGCAGGCTGTCACGCGTCACACCGAGCGCGTCGGCGCGATGATAATAGCCGCTGACTGACAGCAGCGATCCGAAGTCCGCGCCGAATCGAGCGCCGTAGAACGGCGCATCCTCGATACCCAGACTCTTGTCCCACCACGTGTACTCGGCCGACGGGGACAAAGTGAAACGTACGCCTTGCGCGGAGGCGGAAGGAACGGCGGCTACACTGGTAACCAGCGCGAGAACAGCAGCAGCCGTACGCGCAGAGCGATGTGTGACGCAAGTCATATAATGCAGCATGGAGTGCAAGTGATGTCCTCTCTTGAAGTGAATGATCCTTCAAAAGAGCTATGCATGTTCCGCGCCTGATTTTGTGTCAGCAGTCCAATTCGAAGCCAGTGAATCGAACTCTACTGTTACTTACGAAGGCCCTGTACAACCTGGTCGGGATAGTCACCGAATAGCCCATCCACACCTAGTCGTACCAGCTCGCGGACCTCGGCGAGCGGGTCACCGCCGTAACGCTTGGCGAGAAACACCGGCTCCGGGCGAAGCGTCCACGCATGCACGTGCAGACCTGCGGCGTGCGCATCGACGATCAGCGACGTCGGCACGGCCGAAGAATCGCCGCCAACGATCTGACGCGTGTTCGCGCCGATGCCGTAGGCATAGGTGGCGATGTCGCGAAGCGCCGCCGGGGTGACCTGCGACGCTGACGACACGAGCTGAATCAGGCGGATACGCGTTTGCTTGGCGAGCGTGCGCAGATTGCCGGTCTCGAAGCTCTGAATGAACACCGGCGCGTTGGCGCGGTCGAGCCCGCGCGCACGCAGGGCATGCATCATCGGTACTTCGATCGGTAGTCCGATGCTGCGGAAATAGGTGGGATGTTTGGTTTCCGGATACACCCCGACAACGCGCCCGGTCGCACGCGTCAACGAGTCGGCCAAGGCCAGCACGTCGTCGAACGTCGGAATCAGAAACTGCCCGTCGTACGCATGTGACCGGAACGCCAGGCGCTCCCTGGCCCGGAGCGTGCGCAGTTCGGCCAGCGTGAAGTCTTCGGTGAACCATCCGCTGATGGTGTCGCCGTCGACCACTTTGCGTGTCTTTCGCGAAGCGAACTTTCCGGCCACGTCCGTGGTGCCGCCGATCTCGTTCTCATGACGCGCCACCAGCACGCCGTCCTTCGTGCTCACGAGGTCGGGTTCGATGAAATCGGCCCCCATCTGCACCGCGATCGCGTAGCCCTCGAGGGTGTGCTCGGGGCGGTGACCGCTGGCACCACGATGCGCGATGACGAGCGGGGTGGACGTGGGGACTACCACAAGGGGCGCTACTGGGGGCACTACCGGCGTCGCCCTCGTCGTGGGAGTCGTGACGCAGGCGGCGAGGAGCGGCGAAACGACCAACCGGCAGAAGGACCAATATCGAGTACGCATGCCGCGAGGTTAACGCACCGGCGGGGGGCAACGATAGCCAATTCGGCGTCCCGTGATCAAGTTGAGACATTATGCGCTCGCCCTGAGCCACGCGCTTCTCTTTACGTCGAGACCCTCTCAATGGTTCGCACCGCCCCTGAAGCCTTGCTGACCGCGATCCGCTCGAAGGACCGCGATGCGATCACGGCGCTGCTGGACGACGATCCGTCACTGGTCACGTCGCGTGCGGCGGGCGGCGAGTCGCTGGTCCTGCACGCCTGTTATACGGGCGCAGCGGAGCTGGCCGACCTGTTGCACCCCGGCCGACCGATCGACGCCTGCGAAGCCGCCGCGCTCGGCGACGTGAACGCGCTACGCACGGCCATCGAGAACGACGATGACTCTCGCGTGCTCCGCAGCAGCGATGGCTGGACACCACTACATCTCGCGGCCTTCTTCGGTCACGACGACGCGGTCACCTTGCTGATCGATCATGGCGCGCCGCTCGACGCGCACTCCACCAATGCGCTCCGCAATTCGCCGCTCCACGCCGCGCTGGCTGGCGCCACGCTGCCACTGTTGGTGCGTCGGCTCGTGTTTGCCGGTGCCGACGTGACAGCGCGCGATGCGCACGGCAATACCCCAGTGCATTTGGCGGCGTCGCGCGGCAACGACGCGCTGTGCGATCTCTTTCTCGCCCGTGGGGCTAATGCGCATGCGCTTTCCGACGACAAATCGACGCCGGCCATGCTGGCATTCGCGCGCGGATTCCCCGACCTCGGCACAAAGCTCGCGGCCGCTGATACCGCGTCGGTCGAGAAACACACCGGAACAGGGCTCCGATATGACCGCTGAAGTGTGACGGAAACTGCAAACCGGCGGCTCATGGCGTGTGATCTTCTACCGGTGACGTGCACGTTGCGAGTCGCCACCTCTTGCCGACCTGACCGCAGGTGACCTGCACTGCTGGTTCCCCGCCGACCATATTGCTTGAAAGGTGCGCGCGGCGCTTCGTCAGTTGGGAATCATTGACCGCCCGTCGGTAGGCAACGCCACGGTGTTTCACGTCGAGCCGTCGCAGAGCGAGTCGGTGGCCGAGGCGCTCGGCGACGCTCTCTCCACCTTGGAACAGGACGACACGCGAGCCCTCTTCTGTTTCCCGGACGTGGCGCTGACGCCGAACTACCTCGCGCGGGTGGAACCGCTCTCGCGCGTGATCATCCGGGCGCGGAGTGGAGGGCTGCTCGTCGCGATCGACGACGCCGGTATCGAGCGCAGTCAGGTCGTCTTCGAGATCGTCGAGACGGAGCGCACGCACGCTCCCAAGCACCTGCGAAACATTCTCGATTATTATCGCGGCGCCGGCTTCAGAATCGCCCTCGACAACGTCGGCTCGGGCTACTCGTCATTGAATCTGATTCACCTGCTTCGACCCGATATCGTGAAGCTCGACATGGAGCTTGTGCGTGATGTCGATCAGGATCCGTACAGAGCGCGCATCGCGGCCAATCTGCTGGACATCGCGAACACCCTCGGCATCGACGCCCTTGCTGAAGGCATCGAGACCGAGGGTGAGTTGGCGTGGGTGCAGCAGCATGGCGCCAAATACGTGCAGGGATTTCTGATTGCACGACCAGCACCGATACCGCTCACCGCTATTCCGCTGCGGTCGCCGGTACACGTAGCGACTTCGACCAACGACCGCTTTCCGCCAACGCGAGCGGCAACCTACTTGTCGTTGCGCTCGCCTGGTTCGTCGTTGAGCCCGAAGAATCCGCCGCCGCCCTCGCCGCCACTTACGCGCTCGATGCGCAACAGCTTCGAGTCCGACACGCCACCCACGATGATGGTGACCTTGTAGTCGCCCGTCGCCGCGAGCGCGTTCTGCCCGCCGCGGCCGCCACGACCACCGCCGCCGCCCGGAAAGATCCCGATGGCCGCAAAGTCATCACCCAAAGCGTCGCGCAGAGGACCAAATACGGCCTGAAGCCCTGCCGGACCGGCCGGAGCTTCGGTCGCCGCACCTTCGCCGCCACCTGTTGCACCAGCGGCCGCCCCACGACCACCCGCCTGTGCGGCAAAGCTTGGCAGCGCGCGCGTCTCACCCGGACGATCCTGGAAGCCGCCGCCGCCCCGGCCACCGCCACCACCGCCACCGCCACCAAACGCGCCGCCCAACATCGCGGCCATCTGCGGCGGCTGCTGACCGGTCTGCACCGTCGTGCGGATCATGGCCAGCATCGGGGCCGGCACGGCACCCGCCTTCTCGAGTGAATCGAGCGCCCGCATCACCCGACGTGACGTGTTCACGCTGTCACGCAACTGGGCCGGCGTGAGCGCGATCCGCGTTGGGGCCGGACGCTGCGCGCGCATGTCCCACACCACGTTGTGCAGACCGGCCTGTCCCGGACCCGTCAGCGAGCGGATCGTGTCGCCGCTCGCGTCCTGCACGATCATACGCACCTGACCACCGGCGTTCTCCGACAGCCGGTACCACATCGACGCGCCGTACACCGGGCTCGGTCCTTGGAACACACCCTGCCCCACGTTCCCGCCGTTGATCGTCTGCTCGCCCCACTGGAACGCCGTACGCGGCGCGAACAGCGTGGCCTTGGCCGCCATCACGGCGGGTGTCATCTGCTGCAGCGGCGTGATATCGGCGATCCAGATCGAACGTCCGTGCGTGCCTGCAATGAGCTCGCCGTCGCGCGGATGAATGAGCAGATCGTGCACCGGCGTGGTACCGAGCCCACTCATGAAACGCTGCCACGACTGACCGCGATCAATCGACACATACGCGCCGACGTCCGTTCCCACGAAGAGCAAATTCTGATTCTTCGTGTCTTCACGGATCACGTGCACGAAGTCCGTCTGACCCTTCGGAAGGTTGTTCACGATCGACGTGAATGTGCGACCGAAGTTCGTGGTCACGAACACGTACGGCGTGTAATCGTCGTTGCGGTGATTGTCGAACGTGACGTAGAACGTGGCGCTGTCGAAATGCGATGGCTCGATGCGCGACACGTAACTTCCCGCAGGCACGCCCGTGAAGTTCTTCGTCACTTCTTCCCACTGCGCGCCATCATTGCGCGTGAGCCACACGCGACCGTCGTCGGTACCGGCGTACAGCATCCCCGGACGGACAGACGATTCGTTCAGTGACACCACCGTGCCGAACGTCTCGGCGCCGGTGATATCTGGTGTGATGCCACCCGTCGTCTTGAGCGCCACGAACAGCTTGGCTGAGTCGGCATACGAGAGCTCACCCGAAATGGGGAACATGTCATCGCCGTACTTCACGCTCTTGAGCACCCGGTTTGCGCCGAAGTACAGCGTAGCCGGATTATGGTGCGAGATGATGTACGGCGTGTTCCAGTTCCAGCGCAGCGCGTAGGCCACCGAGTCGGTGCGCTGACGCGCGCGATAGGCCGCCATCTGCTTCTTCTGCGCGGTCGTGGCCGACTTCGTGGTGTCGGGCCACACGGCGTAGATGGAATCGTTCCACTGGAGGTAGCCCCCGTCACGCCACGTCGGCTTTCGTAGTCCCGTGCGCTCACCCGTGGCGAAATTCAGGCGACCCATGCTTCCACCCTGCGATTCCGAGTACATGATGTCGGTGTTCGTCTGATCCTGTTGCGTCACGAAGCCGTCACCACCGCCTACGTTGTGCCACATGGCGTTGGTGATCGGACCCTGCTTGCGACGGCTCGGGCCACACCACGATCCGTTGTCCTGCAACCCACCGCACACGCGGTAGGGCACGCCCATGTCGGCCGAGATATTGTAGAACTGACCGAGCGCAATGGAGTTCGGGAAGGACCAGTTGCCACCACGATCGTTCGACACGCCGACACCACCGTCATTACCGGCGATGATGCGCTGCGGATCGACGGGATCGATCCACATGGCGTGATGATCCACGTGAATACCTTCGGTCGTGCTACCGGCCGTCTTGCCACCATCGCTGGAATACTTCACCGGCGTGGACGACCAGTACACGCGATTCGCATCCTTGGGATCGACGCGCACCTGCGAGTAGTAGAACGGACGCGTGTTCTCCGGGCTCATGTAAGCCCACGTCTTGCCTCCGTCTTCGGAGCGATACAACCCACTTGGCCGCTTCTGCGGCGCGACCTTGGCGTCCTTCTTGAGATTCGGTGCCGTATCGGCTTCCACCATCGTGTACATCACGTCGGGATTCGAGCGCGCGATGGCGATCTCGATGCGACCCTTCGTGATAGCGGGGAATCCACCACCCTTCACTTCGGCAAACGTCTCACCACCGTCGGTGCTCTTCCAGAGTGCCGAGCCGGTGCCGCCCGACTTGAGGAAGTACGGACCGCGTACGCGCTCGTAGCTCGACGCCCACAGAATGTTCGGATTGCGGGGGTCCAGCTGCACATCCACGAAGCCCGTCTTCTCGTCGATGAACTTGACCAAACGCCAGGTCTTCCCGCCGTCGGTGGTCTTGTAGAGACCGCGTTCCTTGTTCGGTCCCCACGGGTGGCCGAGCGCGGCGACCCACACTGTGTTCGGATCGGTGGGGTGCACCTGGATGCGACCGATGGTACGCGTCTCCGCGAGTCCGAGGAACGTCCACGACTTGCCGCCGTCGGCTGACTTGTAAATACCGCCCCCCGGGGAGATCGAGTTGCGCGAATTCGGCTCGCCGGTGCCCCAGTAGATCACGTTGGTGTCCGACGGGGCGATCGCCAGGTCACTTCCGGACGACACGCGGGCCGTGTCCATCACCGCCTTGAAGGTCGTGCCGTTGTTCGTGGTCTTCCAGAGACCGCCGCCAGCGGTGGAGACGTAGAACGTTTTCGACGGCGACGCGATGCCCTCGATGTCGACGACACGCCCCATCATGTTGGCGGGGCCGATGTTGCGCCAACGCAGGGCGTTGATCACGGCATCGTCAACGGACGCCTTGGACGGCACAGCCATCTGTGCCGCCAGCGGACTGGCCATCAGGCCGGACAAGCCGGCACCGAGGGCGAGGACGCGAATATTTCGCATGAGCGAGAGGTGCATAGGTGGACCGACACGGCCCGGGAAATCACGGGCGGGACCAACTATGTGCTACGCCTTGGTGACCCGCAATGTTGTCGCGACGGGGGATCGGCGGATGGCGGTAGCTACTGCGAGCCAATCCTGATGTGATCTTACCCTGGGTAACCATCTTCGGCTGCGCGTTCAATCGGCTTATCCGTGTGGTTACCGTGCAATCGGTTTCATCCGTGTTCCGGCCGTTGCGATCGTGCCGAGCCGCCAACGATCGTGTGACCGGTGGATCGAGAACAGCGGGAACACGGATTTCGCGGATCACACGGTAACAGCACGGATCTGCCGTGGCTTGTGGCCGCAGGTCACTTGGGCAGCGTGCGCAGCGCGGCAGTGCGCTCGAGTTCCACCACGCGGGTGGCGAAGGTGAAGCGGGTGATCACCTGATTGATCGCGGCCGACGTGAAGGCCGTGCGTGCACTCAGAAACTCCACGGGCGTGGCGAGGCCTTCAGCGAAGTGGCGCTGCACCAGCGAGAAGGCGCGTTGTGCGCTCGCCACACGATCGCTGGCGGTAACGAGTGTACTCCGCGCCGACAGCACGGCGTCGTATGCGTTACCGACCTGCATCGTGATCGCGCGCTCGGCCTCGCGGCGACGATAATCGGCTTTCTCGTCTGTTCTCGACGCGCCGCGTCCTGTCCACTGTTGAAGGCATTCCACGACAGCACGAGCGAGGCGAGACCGACGTCGCTTCGCGTGTCGAAGCGATAGCGGTCACCCTGCACGCTGTAGCTCGCGGCGAGCGCGACGTTGGGCAGATAGGCGGAGGTGGCGATGCGTTTTTTTGCGCGCGCGAGAGACCGCTGCCCGCCTGTGCCAACTCTTCACGATGCGTGAGCGCATGAGCGAGCAGTGTACTGAGTAACAGCGAGTCGACGCGCAGCAACACGTCGGGCGTGGCCTGTCCGGCGCCGATGAGGCGTTCGCTCACGCGCACGTTTTCGTCGAGCAACGGCAGCGTGGTCTCGAGGGTCTCGACCGCGCGTACGGTGCTGGCGTAGCCCAGCCATGCCTGCTGGATGTCGGCGGCAAGCTGGCGCATGGCGGCCTTGCGGGTGGCGCCCACGAGGTCGCGCTGGGCCCGCGCCGCAGTGCGCGCGCCGAACAGGGCGTCGTTGAAGAGCGGTTGGAGGAGTTCGAGCTTGGTCTCCTGACGGAACGGGAGTGTCGCGTTCAGATCCGTCGGGAAGCGCGATTGCCCGATGAGCTGATTGAGCGCCGCGTAGGCCGGGTTGATGAAGTCGCCGATGTTGACGACACCGCTGAACTCCGAGTAGCGCGCGTTCAGGCCGACGCTGGGCAGGAATCGTCCATGGCCTCACGCACGCCGGCATTGGCGCGGCTTAGTGCCGCTGACTGCTGCGCGATAGTGAGATTGGCGGCGAGCGCTTCAGCGACGTAGCCGTCGAGGAGCTGGCGGGCGCTTGTCGGCACTTGGGCGTTGACGACCGCGGAGGCGCCGACCGTAAGCACCACCACCACGGCGGCGGCCCTGAGCAGCGAGTTCACAGTCTTGAACGGAGGCAGTAGGTTAAACATTGCTAGTTGATAGAACAATGTTAAGTACAGGAGCCAAAAGAAGGACGCCGAAGCGTCCTGTGGAGCTAACTACCTGACGGATTTCCGTCAGATAGAGTTTCGCAGACTTCCGCGGATCATGGCGTCACACATGGTGCGCACGGTTTCGCGGGGGTCACGGAAGACGATGTGCGGGTGGTCGCAGTGGGTGAACCAGAGCGAGATGATACCGTGAATACCGCCCCAGACCATCTGGGCGAGCTCGGGGGCGTCGCTGAGTTCAGGGCGATAGACGCCTTTCTCGATCCCTTCGGTGACGGTTTGGAGCAGGAATCCGTAGGCGTCCTCGTCGGGCGACGTGACGACCTTTCCGTTCGCGTCCAGCATCGGGTGCTTTAATGATGTCATGAACATGAAGCGATACTGGCTCGGATTATCGAGCGCGAAGTCAGTATACGCCAAACCCATCCGGCGTAGCCGCTCGACCGGATCCTCGATCCGGCCAATCTTGTACATTGCCTGTCCCAGCGACGAGAAGTCGGCCATACACAGCTCCACGATCAGGGCATCCTTGTCCCGGAAGTGGTGATAAATCGCTGTAGGCGTGTAGCCGATCTTGGCGGCGATTGCTCGCATGGTCGTCGCCTCCACTCCATCCGATACGAACAGCTCCCGCGCCGCGTCCAGGATGGCTTGGCGCGTTTCAGCCTTTTGCCGTTCCCGGCGGGCCAATGAGGCGGTGCGAATGGCGGACGTGGTCATCGACGGAAAGGTGAGAGGTTCACTTAACGCTGTCAAGTGATCGTGACGTGTCCGGCGTCACAGAACGGAACGCCGAATATGGCAAAACTCAGCGAACCCAGCAGCGCAATTCCAAAATCGGTGTAGCATTCACGGGTCTACGATGCTGATCTCTTTATTCACACTAGTCTCTTCTCGCGCCTTTCGTGACCGCCTCACCGCAGCGGCGGTTTTGGTGGTGTGCGGTATCGGTGCACCGTGGCACGCACTTGCCGCACAAACGCGCATCGCGACCGCCCGGTTGCAGGCCCCAGCCGGCGCGTGGTCACTACCCGATCCTGAGTCGCTGGTCTCCCGAGCGATCGTGCGGATCATCACACAGGATCGCCCGGCCGGCATCCCGATCGCCGAGTACAGCGCCAAACGGTTCGGTCGTGCGGCCAGCAGTGAAGCGGTACGTCAGTACAACGGACAATCACTAGCCCCGATCGCGTTCGCCCCGATCGCCCAATGGACGGACACGCGCGCCCTCGATGTCGAACCCTGCACCACCGTCGGCGGCCTGGGATGCGCGACCCCGACGGGCGTGTGGGTTGCTATCACCCGCATCGAGCGCGGTGAACTGCCGCACGAGATCAATCTCTCGTACACCACCCAGTTCACCGCCGCCCCGGCGCTCGAAGGACAGGCCCCGCAAACGCAGCGCTATACATTCTGCGAACGTTGGCTCCGCGTGGGCAGTGCGTGGAAGTACGACGGCTTCGTAAAGATGGTGTCGCAGTAGCACTGCGGGCGCGACGGAACCAGGCGCCTCATCCGTAAATAGTCCTGGCAACAGCAACGGCCGGAACACCGATATAGCGGATCGTACAGAATGGCACGGATAAGCAACAGCCGCGATGCAACGATTTCGAACATCGCTGTTTGCTTATCTGTGCGGTTCCGCGAAATCCGCCGGTTCCGTGTTCCAGCCGT
>NZ_JBDNFF010000196.1:0-5053 GCF_041689975.1 Gemmatimonas sp. | reverse complement strand
GGCACTTCGATGTTGAAGCGACGCAGGATGTTGATGACGCTCTGAATGGTGGGGCCGGCCGTCTGTCCGCCGATCGCCCGGTCACCGGTGCCATCGAGTCCGACTGCAAGTCCGTAGCCCACCAGGCGCACGGGCAGCGCGCCCTCGGCACTCGTCAGATCGCGGATCTTAATGTCGTTCTGCGCGCGAGCCATGACCGGCAACAGCAGCAGGCCAGCGGTCACAAGCACTGTACGAACGATCTTCACGCCGAGATGACGCGCTTGAATGGTGGTCATGGCCAGAGTGCTCCGAGAATTTTCGTCATGATGCCCTGCTTCGGTTTGCCGAGTGGTCCCGGCGAGGCATACCCCAACTGTGCGTCGGCCACACGACTCGATTCGATCACGTTGGAGGTAGACACGTCCTGCGCGCGCACCCAACCGGTGAACACGATGTCCTGCAGTGCCTCGTCGATGTCGATCCTCTTCGTTCCTTTTAGCTGCAGCAGACCACTCGGGCCCACGGCGACGACGCGTACGCTCATTTCGTTCTGAAAACGGTTCTCGCGACGCGCTTGCCCACGCTGTTGCTGATCGGCGCTGTTGCGAGCGTCGATGCCGACCTGTTTGGAGCTGGTGGGGAGCCTGGCGTTCACCGAGAGGCCGCGCGTGCGGTTGTCAGTGGCCAGGTTCTCTTTGACGGCAGTGGAGATCGTGTAGTCGTCGATGAGAATCGTGATGATGTCACCGACGGCGAAGTTCCGACGATCGGCGGTCCACGATTCACGCGGTTTGATCGGCGCTACTGGCGGTGCGGTGGTCGTGCTGGCTGTCGCGGGGGCTGCCTGTGCACCGGTGGGAGGCGGAGCGACTGGCGGTGTCGCACCGGCAGCCTGCGCCAGGAGCGGATGCGCGGAGAGTGCGAGCGCAACAGCGACGCTCGTGGTAAAGCCCAAGCGCGTGTGGGTCATATCGGTGGTCCTCACCTGATGAGTCTTCAACGGAGTCGAACGGTATTGGGCCCGGCAGCGATGCCGTCGAGCCGACGTGTGGGATCGATGCGAACGCCGACCGGTGCTCCGATGGCGGCGGTATTGGTCGCGATGCCGGTGACGACCACGCGCAGTGGGCCATCCTGCCAGATCGCCGTCACGCGCGTGCCGCTGGTGATCACGGGCGGCGGCATCACGGCCGGTGCGCGCAACACTGCGCCGAGGGCGACGTTGCGACGCGTGACCCAGCCGGGCAGCGCGCGCGTAGTGTCGGGAGCGATCGAGTTCCAGCGCCACACGATCGTCGTGTCCATGGTCGCGATGTCGCTCGCCTGCAGCGTGTCGCCGCGTGCGAGGGCGCGCGCCGCGACGGAGATCGTGATCGTCCGTTCTTGCGCGCTGAGCACGGAGACCGCGCCGGCGAGCATGAACATCGAGACCAGGAGTCGCATGAACACGAGTTTCATGAGGCGGACTATCGGGTGATGTTGTTGGCGATCTGACCCATCTCGTCGGCCGTCTTGATGGCTTTCGAGTTGATCTCATAGGCGCGCATGGCGGCGATCATCTCGACCATTTCGGTGACGATCTCGACGTTGCTGCCTTCCAGGCTGCCCTGCTGCAAGTGTCCCATGCCTTCATCGTTCGGGAAGCCGACCACGGGCTGTCCGGACGCGGCGGTGGGTGCGAGCAGGTTCTGTCCGAGCGACATGAGGCCCGACGGATTCGCGAAGCGCACGATCTCAATGCGTCCGAGTTCGGTCGGTTCGATGTCGTTGCCGCGACGCACGGACACGATACCGGTGCTCGAGATCGAGAGTTCGGCAGCGTCGATCGGGATCTGAATGGGTGGTTGCAATCCGTAGCCGGCACTGGTAACGAGCTGCCCCTGATCGGAGATCTGAAAACTGCCGTCGCGAGTGTACGCGGTCTCACCGTTCGGCAACTGAATCTGGAAGAAGCCATCGCCTTCGATCGCGACGTCGAGATTGCGGTTGGTCTGTTCGAGCGGCCCTTGTTCGTGCATGCGCTGCACGCCGGAGAGTCGCGTTCCACGGCCCACTTGAATGGCGGCGGTGGTGTTGGTTGCGTCTTGTCCGAGGATGGCCTGGTCCTGCACGGTCTGGTACAGCAGGTCCTCGAAGTGTGCACGGCTCCGCTTGAAGCCGGGCGTGTTCACGTTGGCGAGGTTATTGGCAATGATTTCGGTGCGTGTCTGTTGCGCCATCATGCCGGTAGCGGCGGCGCGAAGTGCCGGATCCATGTTTGTTCTCCTTAAACGGGCTTGGCGAGGTCGTTCACGGACGTCCCGCGCGCGGCATCGATGGTCGAGAGCGCCTTCTGGGCCGCACCGTAGCGGTGCAGCACGGCGAGCATGTCGGTCATCGCCGACATCGTGTTGACGTTGGATTCTTCGACGAATCCCTGACGCACGGTGCGTTCGGCCGGCGGAATCGCCTGACGCGAGGCATCGGGGACGAACTGGGTGCCACCTTCGTGCAGGAGCTGCGCGCCATCGGCCACGCGCTCGAGCCGCAGTCGCTGCAGCACCCGTCCGTTCACTTTGACGGTGCCGTCATTCCCGATTTCGACGGTGCCCGCGGGCAGCACGAAAGGCCCCTCTTCGCCGAGCACCGGATTGCCGCGTTCATCCACGAGCTGGCGTTCCGCATCGAGCCGGAAGCTGCCGTTGCGGACGAAGCGTTCCCCGTTGGGGGTCTGGGTGACGAAGAACCCGTGGCCTTCGACGGCGAGATCGAGACTGTTGTGCGTCTCGGTGAGCGAGCCGGCGGTAAGGTCGAGGGCGGTGTCGGTCTTGGCGAGCTGGTTGTCCATCAGTCGTGCGAACGCCGTCTCCGCCTTGAATCCGCGAGTGGAGGCGTTGGCGAGGTTGTTGGCGAGCACCTGCTGCTTCCGCTCCAGCATCTGCATGGCGGCGGCGGCACTGCTCATCCCATTGGTTCGAACGGGTCCGGGCATGGTGGTGGTCGGGAAAGGGTACACGAACTCACCAACGGGAAAAGCAACGGTCGGGCCACAAATGGTCCGACCGATTATATTTCCTTAAGTTGTTGTCGGAATGAGGTTTAGCTGGTATTGCGAGGTACTGCTGCGGGTGATCGTGGATACCGGAGATCGGCAATTCGTGCCGAGCTGCGCCGGATCGCGGGGGGGCCTCGGCGGGAGTTGCCGGAAGGGGGCGGTGGCGACGGCATTTGCCTTCCACAGCGACAGAAAAGGCAACAGCTGGAACACGGAAATGACTGATCGGACGGAACCGCACAGATAAGCCAGAAGCGCTTTTGCTTATTTGTGCGGTTCTGTGCAATCCGCTTTTCCCGTGTTCCAGCTTTTCGTGGTTGCTGCTGCTGCGCGCGGGTCAGCCTACGAGCGCTGGTGTACGCGCGCCGGAGAGCTCGAGGAGCATGGACACGGCATCCACGGGGAGGCCGGTTTTCCAGGCGATCTCGGTGGGGTTGACGCCGGCGGCGGCCAGGGCGGCCACGGCGCGCGGGGTGCGCGACGACTTGCTGCGGCGCAGCGTCATCGTGGGGGCCGGGGCCTGACGGGCTTCGCGGGTGATCCTGGTGGGGCGATTGCGGAGCGCGCGAAACACGACGCGGGCGCCGAAGACCGCGGCGGCGATGCCGAACAGTGAACCGATGCCGAGCAGGCGCTGTGGGTGCGACACGGCAGGCGACACGACCACGGCGCCGATGATCAGGCCGATCACCGTGACGCCCAGGCCGACGCCGATGAACTGCATCGTGTCGCGCAGCATCGCGCGCGTTGCCATGCTCATGCCACGTTTCCGCGGAGCGGGGTGAGTTCGACGCGCAGCTTGCTGAGCGCCTTCGAGCGGATCTGCGACACGCGCGATTCCGTGAGTTCCAGCACCTTCGCGATCTCGTGCAGCTTGAGCTCCTCGAAGTAGTACAGCGACAGCACCACGCGCTCCTGCTCCTTGAGATGCATGATGGCATCTTTGAGATGCGACACTTCCTGCTCGTGCGTGAGGCTGTCCTCGACATCGCTGTCGCTGCTGAGCGTTTCGGCCGGCACCGGTACGGTGTTCTCGCGCTCGCCCGGGGCGCGGTCGAGCGCGATATGATGCGCGCCTTCCACGTCGGCCTGCCAACGCCAGAGCGTATCCATGTCCACGTTCAGCTGCTGTGCGAGCTCCTGATGGTCGGGAGCTCGGCCATGCGTGCGCTGGAACGCTTCGCGGCCGGCGGACATGTCGCGCGTCTTGCGGCGGATCGAGCGCGGCACATGATCCTGCTTGCGCAGCTCGTCGAGAATGGCGCCGCGGATACGTGGCGCCGCGAACGTGCTGAAAGCGAGACCGCGCGAGAAATCGAAGCTCTCCAGCGCCGTCATCAGCCCGATCGTGCCGGCACTGACCAGCTCATCGAAGTCGGCGCGTACGGCGAGCGTGCGCGAGACCTGTCGGGCCACATGATGCACGAGGCCAAGGTGCTCCTCGAGCAGTCGATCGCGTGCCGTCTGATTGCCGGCCTGGTATGACTGCCAAAGCTTGGAGTGCATGGCGGTAGAGCCTTGAGTTGAAACGAGGGTCACGGTCACGTACCAGATCGGGAGAGTGAAGCGGTAGCCAGCGTGCGCATCACGACTTCGTGAGCAGCAATCGCAGCCGGCGAACCGGCGGCCGCATGCGGAAAAGGCATTCCCGCGCGCAGCGCGGCGTCGAGCGTCGGATCAGCTGGGACAGCGCCTGCAAGGCGTAGACACATTCCGAGGAACTGACGGGCACCGGCGTCGATGGCGTCGAAGCAGCGAGCGGCTTCGCTCCCTTCATGCCGATTGACGAGTACGTCCATCGGAAGGGCACCGTGACGGGTGTGCACCGCTTTGCAGAGGGCATAGGTCGACGCCAGGCCCACCGGATCACTCCCGGCGGCCACGGCGACGAGGCGTTCGTCGGCGTGCGGCGTGATGGCGGCGAGCACCGTATGGATACGCGACCCGCAGTCGAGGACGACGAGGTCCATTCCGTCTGCCAGCGCACCGAGGCGTCGCATGCAAGCGCGACGTTCGGCGGCCGAGAGAGCGAGATTG
>NZ_JBDNFF010000195.1:0-6505 GCF_041689975.1 Gemmatimonas sp. | reverse complement strand
CGGAGGTCAGTCGTCGTCGCGCTCTGTGTCGTGTGCAGCGTCGTACTCATCGAGCCGGCGGACCATCTCCGCTTTCAGTGCAGCGATCCGCTCATCCGCCCCCGGCCGGGCCCGAGCCGCAGCGAAGATCTCAGACGTCGGAATCACATACATCACTGTGTCAGGTGGGCGCGCAGATCGCACGGTGTCACGCGTGATGCGATACGGCCCTGCCCGGGCGCGTTGGTTTCGGTGGCCTGTTGTCACGCGTTAGTCACAAGGTGTCACGCGTGACGCGCTGTGAGTCACGGCCTGTCACACACACGTCACGCCGCAGAGTAGACAAGAGTAGACAAGAGAATACTTTAGCGAGCCTGACGGCCCGCCGAAGTCGTCGAATGTTCTGTCCCTGTTGCGTTGATGGTCGCCGCAGGTACGGTCGACAGCGCGGAGTGGAAGTCCGCACGAGGGGGCTGGGGCGCGCAACGCCCGGCCCCCTCAAACATTTTTGTGCAACCTACTTGCATTCCAGGACGACGCTCGCATTGTGAACTGGGCCGGCAACTTCCTAACCCCCGGCACAGGAGATCACAATGTTGCGCCCAACCACCCCACCACCGAGGCTCATCCAGCTCGCTGCGGTCCTTCTCGCACTCGGCGACGGAGGCACCCAGGTCACCACCACTGACGTCGAGCTGCTCGAGATGACCGGTTACGCACTCCGCACGTTCCGGCTCGCCATCGAAGAAGCTGTGACGTCCGGAGCTCTCACCTACACCCGCCCGGCAGTCGGCCATCTCGCCGTCGAGCTCGAGCTCACCAACCCTTTGTGGTCGTTGTCAATGATCGTCTGCGGGGTCCAGTCATGAGTCTCAAAGTGCAAACCAAGGGCATCGGCTGGTACCCGACCGATGTGAATGGTGTGATGTTCGGTCGTATCTCTGAGGCGTCGCTTGCCGCTCAAGGCCTCTGGCACAAGCTGCTGTGTCTTGCGTGTGCGGCTGGTGAGATTGTGTCAGTCCCGTCACGCATCACGTACCTGGAGAGCCACATCCGCCAACCTGCCGACGTGCTCAAACCTCTGCTCGCCGAGCTGTGCAAGATCGGTTCGTTGAGCCTCGAAGGTGACGTGTACGTCATTTACGGTGCGGACCGGATCCATGAGTCTCTGCTGACGCAGCGTGCAGGCAACCGCAGCCGCCAAGCAGCGAAGCGTGACCGTGACCGTGCATCTTTGCCTGTCGCCTCCGATGTCGTGGAGCTGGTCACACCGGCGCCGGTTGTCGTGAAGCCACTCACACCGATGCAGGAAGCTCATGGGGCGTTCATCGAGGAGTGTGAGGATTCGGACGGCACTATCGCCGGCTACCTCGCTGTCATCGATCTGATACCTGGTGCGGTTGCTTCTGCTACTGCTGCGGGTGTCGCCTCGAAGGACATGGCCGGGTTCTTGAGGAACGCTGTCATTGCTCATGCGGCTGGCTACTGGTGCGACACGATGATTGTCGGTGCGGAGCTCACTGGTTTGTTCCGGTTGGCGAAGCAGACTGGTCCCGGTCCTGTGCTGTGGGCGCTGAATGACGTCGCTTCGAAGCCGGACCTTGAGCCGGGTGTGCCGGCGTTGAAGTACATCACGAAAGTTGCGAAGAGCCGGGCCTCAGGGGCGTCGTCATGAGTGACATTGTGATTTCGACACCGGCCGGGCGTCGCCCGATCGAAGCAATGTGGCGTCGTGCTGGTGACGTTGCCCGTGAAGCGTTGGCGGTCACTGAGCTACGCACCGAGTACCCGGACCTCATCGGGTTGCAGACCGGTATCGCACAGCTTGATACCGCTTTGCGTGGGGAGCTGGAGCCTGGTCATGTGATTGTCATCGCCGGTGGGTCCGGGGACGGCAAGACGACCCTTTGTGCTCAGGCGGCGGCGTCGTTCGCTACGCAGGTACCGACGTACATGCTGTCTCTAGAGGACGAGGTGCGTGACATTACGAACCGTGTGATGGCAAACATCTCGTCGGAAAATGTCCGTGAGCTTCGTACCGGGTTCGAGTCCGGGACGGTACCGCAGACAGTCCGGGACGCCCTGGTCACAATGGACGGCTTGACCCTTGATTTGAATGACGGGATTGTTCATCCTCGGGTTGAGCAGCTCGCCGCCATCATCGGGGCGTGGGCTCAGTCGCAAGGTGAGCAGCGTCATCTCGCTGTCATCATCGACCAGCTCGGGCACATCGCCCCATCACGGGCGTCCGACGATTTCTGGCGCCTGTACCCGCATCTGCCGGCGCCGCCATCAAATCAGGCATCACACGAGATGCTCGAATGGCAGGTCATGTATTTGCAGGCTGTCGCAAAGAAGTACCACATCACGATGGTGATCGCTCACCAGTTGAACGACCGCCGTGACGAAGGCTCGAAGAAGCCGGATTTGTCGTCGGTGCGTGGGTCACGTGGTATCACACACAAAGCGGACTGTGTGCTTGTGCCGTGGGTGCCTAAGCAGCTTCCGAACGAGTTCGCTGGTGTCGGCGACCCGAAGTTCTTGGACAACACCTCCAAGCATGGTGAGATCCTCATCCTGAAGGGCCGTCACGTACCCCTCGCTGACATCGGCGTCATGTTCGATGGTGGGCGGCAAAGGTTTGTTGCTCGTGCTCTCGGTACGAACGCACGATGGTCTGCTGCGCCTGCGAAGACTGCTCGTCAGATTGCTGGCGGCTCGAAGCTGGCTGCGTTGCTCGCCAGCTTCGATGTGCTCGCTGAGGCACGGTACGAAGTTACGAAGGCGTTGCCGGCCGGTTCGGCGGATGCGCCTGTGATCGACGTCGTCGAGATCGAGTCATCGGATGCCGACGATGCTTGGGATGAGATGATGGATCTCCGTGCGAGCGAAGAGGACGGTGCGTGATGGCTGCGCTACCATTTCCGCACCTTCGACGCTACCGTTTTCGCACGTTGGATAACAAACGGAGTGTCGGTGTGCAACTCGACCGGGCGGTGATGTCATGAGTGTCATCCTGAAGGCGCAACTTGACGGCTTGAATCAACAGCTGGTGGTCAGGTGGGCGGCGGATTGCGCAGAGGCAGTCCTACCGGTTTGGGTTGCCGTGTTCCCGTACGACACGCGCCCTGCTGATGCTGTTGCGGCTGCGCGTGCCTGGTGTGACAACCCGTGCAGTATTACCGCCGACGTCGCCCAGGTCGCCGGGTACGCAGCCCGCGACGCCGCCGCCTGCCGCATCAGCGCCCTCAGCGCCGCCACCGCCGCCACCGCCGCCTGGTACGCCGCCCATGCCGCCTTTGCCGTCGGCTACGACTCATGGGCCTCCTACGCCGCCGGGCACGCCGGCACGTTTGGCTTTTGTGACCCGGTGGGTCTGTTACTCGACCGGCTCACACCCGACACCGACCACACCATCATCCGCCAACTACTAGCAGACGGCTGGGTAGTGATTGACGCGATCGACGCAGCCACACTCCTTGACGTCATCTGAGGTGTGTGCGCTCACAGTAGCGTCTAGGGCCTCTGTGTGCCCCGTAGCGCGTCGCACGTCCTGACGGTCACCGTCAGCCACCTCGCCCGCTAGCACTCCCCTAGTGTCGCGGGGGGCGTGATGGGCGGGTTTGTGAGCCGGTGGCACCCGGCAACATTTATTTTCGCGCCCAGCGGTTTCGCGTCGTACCAGCTCACAGGGTTGGGTGCGCGCGGAGCGTAAACGGCCGCAATCGACTTGTCACTGACAGCGCGAATCGGCGTATGCAACCCGATCTGCCGCGGTCACCTTCGCTCGTATGCCCCCAACACCGGGGGCTGTCAGCAAGGGAGAAGAGCATGAGAGATTGGCCGAAGTCAAGGCTGAGCGAAGCGTTGGATGAGTGGGCTCGGGCCGAGGGGTCGAGGCTGTCACGAGCCGACCGTGAGCGGCTCGGTATCGGACGCAGATGGCATGCGACCTGATGGCCCGCACCAAGACAGTACCGTCGGGCACAGGTCCGCACAGATGGGTGCTTTTCTCCGAGTGGGAGGCCACTCATCCCGGTGAGCCGCTACCTGACACGTTGATGGGTGGCATCCAGCAGATGCCACTTTTTGTGCGGGACGAAGTGGCGTGACGTTGATGGGTGACGGCGATGATGAGACCATCGCCGTCACCCATCACTCATTGGTTTGTGGTCACTGTCGGATGGCAAGGTCGGTCGGCCACAAGATCTTCGGGTCGTCGATGATTTCGCACACGTCGTAGCCTTGCTGTACCCGGATGACGGCGGCAAGTATCACGATGAGCGCACAGATGCGTACGACCTGCCCCATCAGAACGGCTCGTCTGTAGGCGACCGGCCGATACGGGTGCGTAGGTCGTCGGTGACCGCGAAGATTGCGTCGGACCCGAGTACCAGCCAGTTGATGAGCGGCTGCTCTCGGACTATGTCGGCGACCTCGGTCATTGTGAGAGCAGCCAAATGGAGTTCGTGACTGGCGACGTCGTAGTCGCCGGTCCCTTCAGACCAGTGGGCGAGACCAGCTTCGAGGTGCCTGGCGAGCCTGCCCATCGCCACCGCGCAGTACACCGGGAGCAGCTCGTTGGCTCTCGGGTTGAGGAAGGTGGCGAGTGCTTCGTCGTGCCCGATGATGCGGTCGGTGATGCTGCACCATTCGGCGAGTCGGCGGGCGTGCTCTTCGATCTCGTCCGTGTCGTCGTCCATGTCGGTGACTGTGCCGACCGTCGGCTTCGGCGCACTCGGAATGCCGGCTCACGTCGGCCTGGCACTGTGCCGATGAGACATGATGTCCGACATGGAGCTCGTGAATATGTCATCTGATCCGGCTCTCGACGGTGACGAGTACCCGACGCTGCGCCCTTTCCTGCTGTCAGTCACTGCTGTCCGCCTTGATGAGCTCGGCCTGACGACAGCCGCCAACCATCACCGGAACGACTATAGGGGAACGGCGCAGCAGTTGGTGCGTAAGGCGTCGAAAGCAGAGCCTGCGAAATCGAAGCGTCGGACACAGCTGGATGCGCTCCAAGAGGCGATCTGGGAAGTCGACTCGCGGCGGTACGTGAATGCGTGCCGATCGCTTCGCACGTCAGGTGTGCGGCATCCGGTTATTGAGGCGGCACAGCACGAGGCACGCAATCATGGCAACCCGCGCCCGCTGCGGACAGTTGAGCAGCTGGCGATGTGGGGGCGGTGCAGTCCGGAGCAGCAGGCGGCGGCCGTCAAGATGATGTCGGCTGAGGAGCTCGCGTGGGATCAGTGGATTGAGGCGGCACTTCTCATCGTGTGACGTCGTAGTACGGCCCTGCACACGGCCGCGGGTTACAGCGGGCGCATGCAGGGCTGCGGTCACCTTGAAAGCGTATGTCTGGGAGCTCTCAAATAAATCTTTACAAATGTGTGCCAAGCAGCGGGCGTTTACGGATGTGTTCGTAACGGTCTTTTATGTGCCGGTGAATCCCCACCAGCCACATAGCCCAGGAGGCCCACATGAACACTTCGTCACTCCCCCGTCAGGCCCGCACACAGCAGCTGACAATCCGCTTGTACGTGCTTGATGCAGCAATCCGCATCCACACGGTCGCCGTCCGCAACCTTTTGCTCGACATCACCGACCTGTCCCGTGAGACGCCGCTCGATCTCGCAGCGCTCGAAGCAGCCTCAACGCAGCTGAGCATCGAGTCGCGCATCTTGGCCCGCCATACCGCTGACCGGGAAACCGCAGAGCCGACGGTCGGCCCGGTCGAGTTCGACGAGCCATCTGCGTTCGAGACGTTCTGCGGCTCAGACCTCGACCTGTCGGATCGGTCGGTGACATTGTGACCGCCATCGAGCTCGAGCACTTGGCGGCCAACGTCCAGAAGCTGAACGACAACCCGTACGAAGTCGCCGGATACGAGTACGAGCAGTACTTCGGGGACATCGAAACTTGGCAAGCCGGGCAACGTAATCCAGGGTTCGACGAGCTGCGAGCCGCAATGGCCGCACTGCCGGCCAACGCTCTCCGCCTCATCGCCAAGGTACGCGAGCAGGAGGCACGCATCGCCGAACTCGAAACGGAGCTCTACAAGTACTGACGGTCACACCGTCCGCCGGCGCCACCTTCGACAGTGTCGCCGGCACCAACCAACCCCACCAGTCGCGGCGCACCCTCGCCGCACACGGGACCTCGAAGCAGTCTGGTCGCCAACGGCGCCGGCTGCGGGAACGGTGAGCACGGACCTTTCATGACCGTGACGCGCCTAGAAGGTCACCTGGCTGAGTGCGGGACGGGCCGAAGGCGACAATGCCGGAGGCACCGGGGAACCGGTGAGCACAAAGGAGAAACACCAACATGGCAAACACCATGAAAGCAACCACCAAGATCCAGGCGTCAGACGTCGAGATCTACGATGCGTCCATCCCATGGCTCATCGACAACTGCGAACCCGCTCGTCACGAGTGGCGTAAAGCGGTCACGTATGCACACACAGCCGCTGTACGGCTCGTGCAAGGCGATGACCGGGGCGCCACGATCGTGTGGGAGCTCG
>NZ_JBDNFF010000194.1:0-5081 GCF_041689975.1 Gemmatimonas sp. | reverse complement strand
GCCTGGTCTGCCGATGAAGAAGGGGCGTGCGGCCACCATGACGCACGACTACAAGCGCAACGGCACGACCACGCTGTTCGCAGCACTCAACGTGTTGGACGGCCAGGTCATCGCGCAATGCCAGCAGCGCCACCGCCATACGGAGTGGTTGAAATTCCTCAAGCAGATTGACCGCCAGACGCCCAAGGACAAGGCGCTGCACTTGATTCGCCAGATAACTACGCCACGCATAAACATCCGGTCGTACAGGCATGGCTGACGAAACATCCACGCTTTCATATGCACTTCACACCGACATCGGCGTCTTGGCTGAACATGGTCGAGCGCTTGTTTCGCGACATCTCGGAGAATCGCCTGCGCCGTGGCGTGTTCACCAGTGTCCCCGAGCTTGTGACCGCCATCGACGAATACATCGCTCGCCACAACACCAACCCAAAGCCGTTCATCTGGACCAAGAGCGCCCGCGACATCCTGCAAAAGGTCATTCGTGCCAACAACCACTTAAGTTCTAAACAGAATGAAGTACTACACTAGACTGACTACTGCTACTGCGAACAGCCTGACCCCGTTTTCTGCCGCCGTTCCTACCCGAGGCACCAAAGGTCATGGCGCGGGCGAGGGATGGCGTGCCGGCGCCTCAGGGCGTCGCTCCCGGCACCCTGCGCTCAGGCAGGCCCTGACCGCAGGCTCACGCAGCCACACATGAGGTTTCGAACGAACCGAAACGTAGCGCGAGCAATCAAAGAATCAGCTCGCGCCGGCCGCGGCTTTGTTCTTCAAATAGCCTAGCAGCGCCTCGCCGCCGCGCAGGATGTCCATCGTGATCGCGGCCCGCGCCTTCTTGCCGTCTTTCGCGCGCAGCGCTTTGATGAGGTGCGTGTGTTCTTCGGCGCCAACGTAGTCGTTGACGACTTCGTTGTAGTACACGTTGAGGATCGGCCCCATCGAGATCCACAGGCTTTCGATGTGCGCGGTCAGCATCTCCATCCGCGCGAGTCGGTAGACCATAAAGTGGAAGTCGCGGTTGAGCTTGATCGACTCGGCCGAGGCGTGCGCGTGGTCTGCCGCTTCGAAGCGCGCCTGTAGGTCGGTGATCGCGGCGAGCTCCGCGCGCGTGATGTTCTTCGTCGCGAACTCCGCCGCGAGGCCTTCCAGCTCTATCCGGATCGTACGGATCTCAATGTAGCGTGCCATTGTGAGATCGGGAACGGTGACGAACCGGCCCGAACGCACCTCCAGCCCGCGCTCACTGACGAGCCGCATGCAGGCTTCGCGCACCGGCGTCACGCTGGTGCCGAGCTGCTCGGCGAGATCCTGCATCAGCAGCCGCTGGCCCGGACGGAAGTTGCCGGCGATCAGCGCGTCCTTCAACGCGACGTACGTGCGTGCCGACAGGTTGCGTTGCTCGATCGGCTCAATACGTATCTGATCGCTGCCGATTTTCGTGACGCGCAGCGGCGGCGACTGCGAGGTGGACGAAATTGCGACAGGTGCATCCGCATCGGTGGGCGTACTCATGCGGTCACACCGCCGCCGACTTGACTTCGGCGTGCGCGCGCACTGGCCGCGTATGCGATACGGCAAGCGTGCGCAGGATCTTCTCAATAACTTCGAGCGCGCGGTCGAGAATTGCGCGGTCGTGGCTCGCCGAAAGGTAAAGCCGCTTCAACGCCAGCGGCTGGAAGATGTAGCGATGGGCGAGCATCTGCCGGCGGAATTTGAGGTCGAGCGCATCGTCGTTGCGCAGCAGGTCTTCGTAGCGCGAATACGGGCCGACGAAGAAGTAGAGCAGCCAGACCGAGCCGAAGCCCGCGCTCTGCGCCGGCAGCCCGACACGCGCAATGATCGCGTCGATCTCGCAGCGCAGGTAATCGCCGAGATCGAACAGCTTCGGATAGAAGTCGGGCTGCGACAATTGCTCGATCGTCGCGAGGATCGCCGCGAGTGTCGACGGCGTGCCGTTGAACGTGCCGCCCATGAAGACGGCGTCGGTGCCGGTGCGGCTCACGCGTTCCAGCAGGTCGCGGCGGCCCGCCACCAGCCCGACCGGGTAACCCGCCGCTGCCGCCTTGCCGAACGTCGCGAGGTCCGGCGTGACGCCGCAAATCGACTGATAGCCGCCCAGCGCATGGCGGAATCCGGTGATGACTTCGTCAAAAATCAGGATCACGCCCTGTTCCGTCGCGATGCGGCGCAGCGCGCGCAGGAAATCGTCGGTGGCGCGCATCGAGCCTACGTTGTGCGCAATCGGCTCGACGATGATCGCCGCTACCTTGCCGCGGTTACTCTTGATGTAGCTCTCCACCGCGTCGGCATCGTTGTACGGCAGCACCACCGTCTTCAGCGCCGCCTCGCGCAGGATGCCGGCGGAGATCGGATCGTAGCGCCCCACCGCATCGGGTGCCGACTGGCAGTTCATCGCGACGTAATCGTGCCAGCCGTGATAGCCGCCCTGGAACTTGATGATCCGGGTGGCGCCGGTGACTGCGCGCGCAAGCCGCAGCGCGTGATAGGTGGCCTCGGAGCCGCTCGAACAGAACGCGACCTGCTCGGCGCATGGAATGCAGCGCACCAGCGCCTCGGCCGCTTCGACTTCGAGGTCGAGCGTGCCGGCGCCGATCAGGTCGATGCGCTCCGAAGCCTCCGCCACACGGCGGCGTATTGCGGGATGGCAATGGCCCAGCACGTTGGCACCGAAGCCGCAGTGGAAGTCGACGTGCTCGCGGCCGTCGGCGTCGTAGAGGTAAGCGCCTTGCGCGCGGACGAACACGTAGGGAAAGCCGAGCTTGCGGCCCGGACTCATGTGGCCGCCGGGCAATACCCGCAGCGCGCGTTCGGTCAGCGTCGCGTTGTCATCGTTTTGCGTGCTGTGCATCGGCGGCTTCTCAGCCCAGTGTCTCGCGCGCGACGGCTTCGATGCCTGCCGCGTCGAGTCGGTAGTGCCGGTAGAGATGCGTCGGCGGCGCGATCAGGCTGTACACGTCGGGGATGCCGTGGCGCACGAGTCGCGCCGGCGTGCCGGCATCGGCCAGCACCTCGGCCACCGCGCCGCCGAGCCCGCCAATCACGTTGTGCTCCTCGACGGTGAGCAGCAGGCGCGAACGCGCTGCGGCCGCCAGGATGGTATTGCGGTCGATCGGCTTCACCGTCGGCATGTCGATCAAGCCGACGGAAAGTCCGGCGGCACGCAGCACGCCTACGGCCGCGAGCGCAGGATGCAGCATCGTCCCGCACACAATCAGAGTCAGCGCGTCGCCTTCGTGGTGGACGATGGCTCTGCCCAGCGTGAACACGGTGTCGTCGGGATACACGATCGGATCCTGCCCGCGGCCGATCCGGAAATAGATCGGCTGCGGATGCGTCACCGTCGCCTTGATCGCTGCCGCAAGCTGCGGGCCGTCCGCGGGCGCGACGACAGTGAGATCGGCGATGCTGCGCATGATTGCGAGGTCTTCGGTCGCGTGGTGGGATGTGCCGTAGAACCCGAGCGCGATCCCCGCGTGGTGGCCGATCAGCCGCACCGGCAAAGCCGAGTACGCGCAGTCGGTGCGGATCTGCTCGCAGGTGAGCAACGCGAGAAACGACGCGAACGTCGCGACGTAGGGATAGAGCCCCGTAGTCGCGAGTCCCGCCGCCGCGCTGACCATGTTCTGCTCCGAGATTCCGAACTGCAGGAAGCGCTCGGGATGCGCTTTCGCAAAGAGGACGAGCCCGTTCGAGTACTGCAGATCGGCGGTGCCGGCGACGATCGGATGGCCGTCGCGGACGAGATCGATCAGCGCATTCGACAGATAGCCCAACCCCGGCGCGCGCGCATTGATCTGGCGGTAGTGCCACGAATCCGGGTTCACGGGACCCGGCATCGAATCGGCCGCGCGCCGCGCGCTCGCCTGTTCGCTCATCGGATTGCTCCGCCGCGTTTCAATTCGGCAATCGCGCGCGCCTCATCCTCCGGCGCGAGATAGCCGAGATGCCAGCCCGGCTCGGTCTCCATGTACGAGACGCCCTTGCCCTTGATTGTGTGCGCGATGATGCAAACGGGCATTTCCCGCGCGGTATCGGCCTTGATCCGGCGCAGCAGCGCGGCGAGCGCCGCGACGTCGTGGCCGTTGACTTCGTGCACGTCCCAGTTGAATGCGCGCCATTTCGCGGCAAGCGGCTCGATGCCCATAATGTCGTCGACGCGGCCGTCCAACTGGAAGCCGTTGCGGTCGATGATGGCGATCAGGTTGCGCGCGCGGTGATGCGCGGCGGAGAGCGCCGCCTCCCACACCTGCCCCTCCTGCATCTCGCCGTCGCCCAGCATCACGTACGCGTTGATGTCCTTGCCTTGCATCCGCGTACCGAGTGCCATGCCCAGCCCGCCCGACAGCGCGTGGCCGATCGAGCCCGAGCTGAAATCGATGCCCGGCACCTTGCGCATGTCCGGATGATCGCCGAGCGGATTGCCGAGGCGCGTGTAGCCGTCGAGCACATCCTTGGGGAAGAAATCCCAATCGGCGAGGATGGGAAAGAGGCCTACGGCCGCGTGCCCCTTGCCCATGAGGAAACGGTCGCGATCGGCCCACTTCGGCTCGCCACGCTTCAAGCGCATGGTGTCGTAATAGAGCGTAGCGAAAATCTCGGCCGCCGAAAACGCCGACGCGTAATGGCCGACCTTCGCGACGCCGATGAGCCGCAGCGTTTCCAGTCGCACGAACAATGCACGTTCCTCCAACCGCGCAATCGTGGCCGCGTCGATGTCCTTCGTGGCGGCGGCGATTTTCGGAGCGGTGTTAGTGGCGGCAGTCATCAGTGGATTTCGTCCTGCGCGTCGCTGCGCGAGCGGTCCCGGAGAGCGCGGGCGGAGAAGCGGCAGGAAATTCAAGATATATGATAAGGTCGACAACTTATAAGATATAAGATAAGATACATCATACTTTATGGGTTGGCAAGCTTTATTTAACCGAGATTGTCCATTAGGATCCGACGCCCTACATTGCTGGCGACATAGCGGCCACAAGATGGCCTGATTTCTAATGGATACCATTAGAAAAACGCAATGAAACCAACGAGATGACATGCAAGGACGAGACTGATGG
>NZ_JBDNFF010000193.1:0-6453 GCF_041689975.1 Gemmatimonas sp. | reverse complement strand
GCGCAGGCACTGGTGCACGATCCGCGCATTCTGGTGCTCGACGAGCCCACGAACGGACTCGATCCCGCCGGACGCGACGAGATGCTGGCGCTGATTCAGCGCACGGGGCGCGAGTTCGGGATCTCGGTGTTGGTGTCGTCGCACTTGCTGGGAGAACTCGAGCGCGTCTGCGATCACATCGTGCTGATCGAAGCAGGGCGTCTCGTGCGTGCGGAGCGACTCGGCGCGCTCACTGGCGAAATGGGCACGCTGTTGGTGGAAGTGGACGGCGATGTGGACGCGTATTGTGCCGCGCTGACCGCGCAGGGGCTGGTGGTGCAGCGCGACCTGCGGCGCGCCCTAGTGGACCTGCCGAACGGCGATGACGCCGTGAGTGTGGCGCGCGTGTTTGCTACGCACGACATCGTGCGCGATGTCGCCGTCGCGACCGGTGTGGGACTGCTCCGTATCGAGCGGCGTCGCGGGCATCTCGAAGACCTGTTCGCGGGATCGGTGGCATGAACGACACGACAATCCACGACCTCGGCTATCGACGTTACGAAGGCGCGCGTGAAGGCGTGTGCGGGGCGTGGCGTGCGCTGTTCGCGCAAGGATTCCGAGCGATGTTCGGATTCGGTCGTCCGCTCAAGTCGAAGGCGGTGCCGGCGTTCGTGCTGGCGGCCACGATGCTGCCCTGTCTTGCGGTGCTGGCCGCTTCGTCGGCCACCAAGGGGCAGCTCCCGATCACGTACGGCACCTTGATTCAAGCGCAGCTCATTCTGTTCGTGTTGTTCGCCGCCGCTCAGGCGCCCGAGGTGATGAGTCACGACCAACAGCACCGGGTGCTGCCGCTGATTCTCACCCGTGACGTGACGCGCGACGTGTACGCCAGCGCGCGGATCGCCGCGGTGCTTTGTGCGCTGCTGGTGGTGTGCGCGGCGCCGCTGCTGTTGCTGTACATCGGCGAAATCGGTATTGCGGTCGATCCGGCCGCAGCGTTTCGCAAGATGGGTACGAAAGCCGGGCCGGTATTGATGCAGGCCACGCTCACCGCGTGGGTGATCGGATCGATCGGTGCGGCGATGGCGTCGATGACGCCGCGCCGCGCATACGCGACGGCGTCGGTGATCGGCGTGTTTCTCGTGGCGGCGGCGGTATCCATCGGACTCGATGATCTGGCCGGTATCTCGGCCGACGTGTCCGGGTTCATCGATCCGCTGCGCTCGCTGCAGAAGATGGCACTGATTCTGTTCGGCGAGAAGAATCGCGCGATGGAGTTGGCACCGCCGCCGCCGCTGTGGATGTTCGCCGTATTGGCACTTTCGCTCGGTGCAACCGGCGTGTTGGCCACGTTCTGGCGTCTGCGTCGGGTGCGCGTATGAGCGACCAAACGGTACCGCTGGCGTTCGACCGCGTGTCGCATTGGTACGACGATGTCGTGGCGGTGAACGACGTGACCTGCTCCATCGATGTGGGCATCAGTGGATTGTTGGGTCCAAACGGCGCCGGCAAGAGTACGATGCTGCAGATGGCGGCGGGATTGCTCCCGCCGTCGAGCGGCACGGTGCGGGTGTACGGTGAATCGCCGCTCGAACGTCCGTCGATCTTTCGCAAGGTGGCACTGGTGCCCGAACGAGAAGCGCTGCCGAGCATGCTCTCGGCGCGTGCATTCGTGGAGGCACGTGCGGTACTGCTGGGTTTGCGCGATCCCAGGCAGGCCGCGCTCCGTGCCTTGACCAACGTCGAGATGGACACGGTGGCGGACCGCAAAGTGGGCGAGTTCAGTAAAGGCATGCGGCAGCGTACCAAGCTGGCGGCGGCGCTCGTACACGAGCCCACGCTGCTGTTGCTCGACGAGCCGTTCAATGGACTCGATCCGCGGCAGCGCATGCATATGATGCGACTGTTGGAAGCGCGCGCGAGTGACGGCACGGCGGTGCTGCTCAGTTCACATATTCTCGAAGAGATCGAAGGTGTGGCCTCGCGCATTCTGGTGATGTTGTCCGGACGCCTCGCGGCGAGCGGCGACCATCGCACGCTGCGGCGCATGATGACCGACCGTCCGCACACCGTGCGTGTCCGGTCCACGAACGATCGTGCGTTGGCGTCGGCGCTGCTGTCGTCACCGACGGTGATGGGTGTCGATCTCGAAGCGAACGCGTTGATCGTGCGTGCGATCGACTACACCGGTTTTGCGCATCATATCGGTGTCGTAGCGCAACAGGCGTCGATCACGCTGCTCGAAGTGCAGCCCACCGACGAATCCCTCGAGCACGTGTTCGCCTACCTAGTGGCCAGATGAGCGTCGCCTACGGTCGTGTCTCGCCGCTGGCGACGGCGCGTGTGCTGGTTCAGCTGGCGTGGGCCCGCACGTTTTCGGTCGCGCTGGTACTCGGCGTGAGCGGACTGCTGTTGCTGCCGGTACTCTTCGCGCTGGCTTTTGCGTCGCGCGGCAGTTTGAGTGGCGATCCGGTCGCGTTTCTCGTGCAACGCTATGACACGCTGGTGTGCACGCTGGCGACGCCACTCATCGCGCTGCTGCTGGGCACCAGCGCGTTCAGCGCGGAAACAGAAGATGGCACGTTGCTCTATCTCGTGACCACCACGACGCCGCGCTGGTGGATTGCCTGCGTACGTGTAATGTATGCGTCGATCGCGACCGGGCTGTTGTCGGCGTTCGCCGTGTGGAGCACTGGTGCGATCGCGGCCAACGGCAGCAATCCGGAGAACGTGACGACGGCGTTCACAGTTGCCGTGTTGTTCGGCGGTGTCACGTATGCCGCACTGTTCACCGCACTCGCGCTGCTGACACGACGGGCGCTGGTGGCTGGCTTGGTGTACGTGCTGTTCTGGGAAGGCGCGCTCAGCTCGACCTTCCCCGCGCTGCGCTATCTCAGTGTGCGTCAGTGGACGCTGTCCGTGGCGTCGGCGCTCACGGAATCATCCGAGAAGGCGTTGCAAAACGGCCCTTCGCTCGCGGCCTCGTTGATCGGCGCGGCGGTGTTGGTGGTGGCTTCGATCTACATCGGGGGCAGACGCCTTCAACGGCCGCGGATCGTACGATAACTGCGAAGTAAGGGGTGAGGAGTCGGGGGTAGGGAGTACTGCTTCGTACCCCTCACGCCCTACTGCTTACTCTGCTTTATCGCTGCCTGTAGTTCGAGGTCGGGAATTGCCTTCTTGAGCACATTGTCGATCTGTGTCAGTCTCGCGGAGGGCGAACGCTCGGCCAGCAGCCGATATCGGCTTTCGAGATCGAGATCGATCATGGCGCCGACGCTCCACGCGACTTGCGCGGCGTCGTCGGGAAGATCGGGGAGCGGATTCGTGTCGTCGTTGAGCGTACGCACGGCCTGCACGACGCGCTTGAAGTTGCTGACCACTTCGTCAGCGGCGACTGCGAGCGCGACGGGTAAGGCGCCGGTGTCGTCGATCACGATGGTGCCAGTAGCGACGTGATACGGTGCGTCGTGTTCGACGAACGCATTGAGGGCGAATCGTTCGCGGCCCATCACGATGATATTGGCGCGACCGTCGGGCATGACTTCAACCTCGGTGACTTCTGCTACGCAGCCCATGCGTCCGGCCGGCAAGTCGCCTTCGGCGACGCCGGGAAGCGCGGCGATGATGCCGAAGCGCCGATCGCCCTCGCGTACATCGGCCAGCATCTGCCGATAGCGCGGTTCGAAGAGGTGCAGCGGCATCAGGGTGCCGGGGAAGAGCACGGCACCCAGCGGGAAGATGGGAAGCAGGAGATCAGTCACGTCGGAAATATCTAGCGAAAGGTGGTCGTTCGCTCCACGGCATGACGATGCGAACGGAATCCGTCGTCAGCGCCACGGCCGAGGGCCACGATTGCGGTAATGGTCGCAGTGGCCGGGATACCGAGAATGGCCTTCACGCGATCGGACTCAAAGCCGAGCATCGGCGAAGTGTCGAAGCCTTCCGCCTTGGCGATGAGGAGAAGATAGCCGAGGGCGATGTTGGTCTGGCCATTGGCCCAGTTGGCGCGCGCTTCGGGGGTCATGCCACCGAAGTTCTTCTCGAGCATCGCGATGGTGCTGGCGCGTTTTTCGGGTGTGAGGTCGGTATGCACGACCTCGCTGAGGTTGGCCAGGGTGTCGTCCATATCGGCGTACAGGGCGATCACGACCGGGGCCTGACCGACCTGCTTCTGTCCGTAGGCCGCGTCTTTGAGCGCGTCCTTGACGGCCTGATCACGCACAACGATGAAGCGCCACGGCTGGAGATTGAAAGCCGAGGGTGCGCGTGAGGTGAGCGCGAGGAGCGAATGCAGCTCGTCGTCGCTGACGGGGATGTCGAGATACGAGCGCACCGAGTGACGCGTCATGGCCGCGTCGGCGGCGGAGATGCGCTCTGTGGAGATGGCATACTCCGCGCTGAGCAGCGCCGTGGCCGTGGTATCGGATGTAATCATCTTAGTAGAACCCTGTTGGTGTGACGTCTGTCGTTATAACAAACGTTACGGCAAAAGATTCAGTTCCCCGGACAATTCCGGCGAACACCTTGGAGAAGGAGTGCGAGCTGTGCGCGCTCACTGTCGGCGAGGCCGTCGAGAACTGACAGCTCCGCGTGCTGGACGGCGGGCCCCGCGTTCGTGATGAGCTCTTCACCCTTCTCGGTAAGCTCCGTGTGCACGACTCGACGATCTTTATTATCGCGCTTGCGCGCCACTAAGCCAGCACTATCGAGCCTGTCGAGCATTCTGGTGACATCCGGTCCCGGTGCGGCCAAGTGCCTGCCGAGTTCGCTGCAGCCGGCGCCGCTCTTACCGTGGCGTTCGATCACCTGGAGCAATTCAAACTGGGCGGTGGTGATGCCGAACGGCTCGAGCGCCCACGCCAGCGCTCGTTCGACGTGCGCGGCGGCCGTGCGCAGGGCATGCACCGCATGCGCGGGCGTTGCGGTCGGTTTCGCGCTCGAGTCGTGTCGTGCGTGTTCGAGAGTGACGGTGGTCATTCCAATAATATATCTGTTAAAACAAAGATTGTCAATCCAATCCATTTGTGTACACGTGCGGGTTGCTACCAATGGCGGGGCGCGGTGGATACATTGCCGTGCTGCCTGCGCAGTGCAGGTAGGGCGCCGTCGCCAAGTGGTAAGGCAGGAGACTGCAAATCTCCCACCGTCGGTTCGATTCCGACCGGCGCCTCTGAGAACTGCAGTTTTGAGTTCTGGGTTTGGAGTTTTGAGTTTGCGGAAGCGGGCGGCTCCCAGGTGGGAGTCGCCCGCTTCGTTTTTAGGGTCTGCGCCTCGGGGCTACTCCCAGTACGCGGTGAAATCGTAGTACGCGGCGCCGGAGCGGGAATCGTTGATCCGGATGATCGCGGTGTAGCCATTCCACGCTCCAGGCTGCTGGATGACCGCGATGCTGCCGCGGCCTGAGCGCTGATCGATCTGCAGGTTCACGTTCCGGTTGGGCAGTCCACCGCCGCCGATGTTTGCGTTCACCTCGCTGACGCGGACGCCGCTGCGGGTAATGGCGTCGATGCGCCGGCCGGAGATCTGGATCTCGACCACGTCGTCGACGCGTCCACTCCAGTTCAGCGAGCCGGCACCACCATTCCGATCGTTGCGGCCGCGATCGTCGTAACCGCCATTGCGGTCATTGCGGTTGTTGTCGCGGCCCTTTCCTCGGCCGTTGCCCGGAGAGGGCTCGCCGTCACGACGGCCGCCGCGTCCCCATCCACCACCGTTGCCGTTATTGCCACGGTCGTCGCCACGATCTCTATCGCGGCGATCGTAAACGTCGTCGCGGCCGTCGATGTAAGCGGTGAGGCGATAGTTGTCGGCCCCGGCGCGCGGGTCTCGCACCCGCAGCACGGCTTGGTACCCGTTGCGCGCCGACGGCTGTTCAATGACGTCCACATCGCCACGTCCATCGTTCATCTCCACGACGACGTTGGCGTTCGTGCGCGGGAGCGCGGAATTCACGCGCGTACGATTCGGCAATCCGGCATCGAAACCGCGCGTGCTCACGTCACGACCGCGCACCACAATCAAGACTTCGCGATCCACGCGTCCGGTCCACGTGAACAGCGCGCGATCACGACGAGAGCGGTCACCGTACCGGTCACCGTCATTCACGGACGCGCGGGCCTCGACCGCCTTGCGCACCGGACTGGAGCGGTCAGCGAGAGGGGCTGGTAAGGCGCCCGCGCGCGTCGCGGCGACGAAGAGCCCGGCGATTACCGGCATAGTTACGACCGAGCGGCGGACACGAGAGGCGGTCGAACGAGGTAGTGTCATGTGCTCCTCCAAAGAGCAGTAGTCACCGGGGTACAGGGCATGAGCGGTGCCAGGTACCGCGGTGAAAGCGACCCACGCCGTGAATGGTGTCGAGATGACTGCAAGTGCTTGTCCTTGCACCCGTTACGTTGCTTTGGCTCCGACCATGTCGTCGGTCTTCCCTGCTTTGAAGACGCGCACGCTGTCTCCAAATGCGGACAGTCG
>NZ_JBDNFF010000192.1:0-4096 GCF_041689975.1 Gemmatimonas sp. | reverse complement strand
AGCTGCGTCACGGTGCCGGCCACTTCGGCGCGCAGTTTCACGGCCGCATCGGAGCGAATCTGCCCCGTGGTCGTTACCCTCAGCACCAGATCACCGTCGCGGGCTTCCTCGGCCATCACCGGTAGCGCCAGCGCCGGGCGGCCCGCTTCCTCGACCGACTCCTGGGCGGCGGTGGAGGTGGCGCTCGCGGAATCGGCCGTGCCTGCGGCATCGCCTTTGTTGCAGGCGACGAGCGCGAGGGCGACGAGCGCGGATGCGAGGAAGGGCATGCGGCAAGACCGACGGATCACGCGACGAGTGCGAAGGGGAGTGAGCATTGGTAGGAGCAGCAGCGAAGCCAGCACCCGCGGGGACGCGGCGCTTGAGGATATCACGCAATAGGTGTCGCCCCGGCGGCCAAAAAGTGCTCGCGGGTCTTATGGACAAGTATGTGGGTCGGGGCCGAATCGCGCGATAGCGGAAGTACGCGGGCGGGGTCGTTTGAACGCGAGATCGACCCGCTAAATGCTGCTACAGACCAGCGAGGACGGCGCCTTTGATCGACTAAGAGATCAAGAGCCGCTGCGGCGCTCAAACCACACGACACACGCCAATGCAGCGAAAGCAGACAGCGCGGTGAAAAAGAGCGACCATCTTAGCATACGCTGTTCCACTGCGCTCCGACCCTGTCGAATGACTTCACGCACGCTCGCACGCCGCTCATCGAGCAGGCGAGTTTCAACGTCCGATCGTGGCAGATTCCCGCCATTCGGCTGGAGCGGGTTCAGCATCCGTGCTTGCCAAACCAACTCGCCATCAGTCGCGAGGGAGAGTGGCAGGTTCCGTACAGAGACTGGTTGTCCCGCCAGCCGATCGTGCATGTCACGAAGTGTCACTACGGTTGCCGAGTCTTGAGAAACGCCGGACTCGACCAGCGCCATCCACCGCTGGCGGCCAATCTCGTGCCTATCGTCAACTCGTTCAGTCACTCTGCGATCCAGCGTCGAAAACAAGCACGCAGAAAACGTCGCCACGACTGCTGCGGCAACACTCACACGCAACCGAATCCCAGCCGAGGTCGGTCGTAGCAACCGTTCGATCATTCCCCTAACCGTCGGCATGATCAGGCGCTCGCGCGTGCATCGCGCACATCGGATGTGTATACGATCCGGTGATGTTCACCGTCGTGAAGTTGAAGGGAACGGGTATCGACGAACAGTCTGCACTCCGTCCTCGTTCGTATACGAAAAATAGACGTGCTGCCGACCTATCAAGATCAGCGACAAGTCACGAGATACGGATACCGCGCCGGCATACTGTCCTGAGCCGTCTAGCAGATCGTAGGTCTTTGTCGCTTCGGTCGCGGGTGCGGGCCGTAGCGTCCAGACCGTACCCGTTGGTGAAGAAAGTACGCCGCGCAAGAATGCTGGCTTCGCCTTCGGCCACTCGGTTAGAGGCATATCCTGAAGTGGCGCGCCCGGCTTCCGAGAACCAGCACTCCGTGCTCGCGGTGCAGATCCGCTCCCGCCCATAACGAATATGCTGCCGGCGACGACCTGAGCCGCCCTAAAGGCGGACTTCTCGGATTCGTTAACGATGATTGTCGGCCTACTTAACGGTTTGCCTATCCGTGTTCGTCCCGACAGTTCAATAATCTTCACCGACTTGGTCTGTGTTTGAAGCACGAACAGAGAACCATTAGGGACGATTGCCACTTGATCTTCAGCTGCGAACGGCCGCGTACTCATCAGCTGGATTTCTCCGGGACCGACAGTTCGCGACGCTGACGCGCGACCAGAAGGAACGACGATCGTCGTGACTGTGTCGACCTTCCAGTCGCGACGACGTACGCGGACAACTGGAACCTGTAGAGGACCCTTCGAGGACAATGATACTTCCTGACCCTGATTCAGCGCGAAGTACAGGTTGCCTACCATGTCCGAGCCGATGATCGATTGTTGCAGCATCAGCCCGCCGATGGATCCGAATGCGACGGTAGAGCCGAAATTGAGGTTTGCGTCGATCGGCAGCCAACGCGCGTTGGCGACGTCGGTGATCCACACCGTGTCTTGCGCAACGGCAAGCAAGTTCGACGGGAATAGAAGTTCTCGCGGACCACTCCCCTGCCTGCCGATAGGCCGCGACATGTTTGGCTCAAACGTGAGGGCGGTTACCGTTCGGTCTGCACCGTCCAACACCACAATCCAAGCGCTCGAAAGTTCCCGCGCCGATGTGATCCGCGAAAACTCAGTGGGATGAGCAGTGAATGTTGATGCGAGGGGGCGAGGCGTCGGCAGGTCACTCGTGGTTTGAGCGCCAACGTTTGCCGTGACGAGATTGAGCGCTCCGAAGAGCGACCACGCGGCACGTACCACAACTTGTGGCCAATTTCGCATAGTTAAAACCACGATAAAAAGGGATGGCGGTGCGGCGCGAGTTGAACAACGCTCGCGCCGCATTCTCAGTCAACTCGCTTGTACGAAGCAACAGGTGTCGGGCCCCGGTAACCGACAAGTGCTACCACCGCACCAATCGAAAAAAATCCAGTCATGATAGGTTTTACTAACGAATTCCTGCGCGTCGGCGGTTGATGGCACCGTCGCGATTGCCACGGGCGACACAGCCAGCGCGACGGCAGCAAATCCGAATAGCCGAGTGAAACGACGCATATGCACCTCGATTTGATGATTATAGCCGTCTAAGCGATGGTTTCCCATCGCCAAGAATCGGCCAAGCTAGACAACGGAGAAGTAGGATACCTCTGCTACCAGTCACATTCGCGACCTCCTTGCTGCAAGTTCTGCACGAACCGCGCCTATTAGGACACTTCCGCTGTCCTCCGCCATCAGGCGGACGAACGTGGGTCGGGTGGCCTGAGTCCAGCGATTTTTGATACGGCGACCGTTCAGAAGCAGCATCGATGGGGATACGAGTTTGCCCCCACCGTCAGGGCGGACGATTGCGATGTGCGCCGCGATTCGCTCATCGCGGAACACCGCCCGAACGGCTTGTGTGTCGGGTCCGATGACGAACGCGACAAGTTGCACGGAGTCGCCGAACAAGGCTTTGGTGCGTCGCCAGATGTAAGCAGGCGACGCGCAAGTCGCACAGTCGCGATCACGAATTACCCACGCTATCCGCACCACGCTATCGTCCGGAACCAGTTGTGTCTCATCAGTCCATCCAAGCCTCTCGCGCGATGTGCTGGCGGGAATGGCCACGATGTCGTGGATTGCGAATGGCCCGCTGACAAGAAGTACGAGCAGAGCAACGGCTTGACGTCTCATCTTGGCCTTCCCCAATGAAGATCCAAATGATTTCGCTGAATCGCGTCAATGACTTGCGTAATGAAGACACCGTCGCGCGCACCTAGAATTACATCTTTTGATGCAGAAATCACGCGCGGTGTCGACGCGCGAAGATCGCCGATCATCGGGGTATAGCGAACTGCCTGGCCTGATCCCCTAGCCACCTCCGCCAGAAAGTGGTTCTCGTCAATCAGTGCAACGGTCGAGACACGTGTGAGCTCTCCCAACTGCTCCGAGCGCAATCGCGAGGTCGCCTTACGGAGAACGCTCGGAACATGTAGCTGAAGGTTCATGAAGTGCGACTTCAGCAGCAGCCCCGATTTCGCGTCTAGGAGGAAGAGCGTGTCAATAACCGAATTTGAAGCGACAATCCTCTCGTGATACATCGCGATCCGGGTTCGGCTATAGCTGTTGACAACGTTTTTTGGCATGACCAAAGTTGGCGATGGTGCGCTCCACCTTTCGATTCCGGAGCGCGTATCGATCGCCCGCAACCAACTCGGCTTCGGCTGACTCAGCGCTTCCGTCGGTCCTCCAATGAGAAGCGTCGTGTCATTCAGTGCCACCATGTCCTGGACCGCGACATTGGGTAGAGATAGCTTTCGTACGAATCGTGCGGCCGCAGAATCGAAGAGCATCAATCCGTTCATCGCGTCCGCGACCCAGTAACCTTCTTGCGTCTTCGCGAGCGCGATCGGTACACGCAGAAGACCTGCAGAATCGCCACGTTGCGCGAATTCCCACACGAGTTTACCAGTACGCTGGAAGTGCGCTACCCGAACAGCTCGGGGGTCTGCAAGTAGGATTGT
>NZ_JBDNFF010000191.1:0-3680 GCF_041689975.1 Gemmatimonas sp. | reverse complement strand
GGCTTCGATCGTACGGAGTCCTTCGAGACGCTACGCCTCGGCACGAAACTCGGCGTGACCCACCTGGTGGGCGCGCTGGGCTGGCAGCCGAACTATCGGATCAGTGTTCGATTCGGTGGTGACCTCGAGCGACTCGACGCGAGATACACGGGCGCCGTGGCAGACAACGAAGCGCCGGAGCGCGCGCTGTTTGCGGCGAATAGCGCAAGCGACCGAATCGGCGCCTTTCTCGAAGCGACGGTGCGTCAAACGCCGAACTTCCGCGTCGTCACCGGCGTGCGTACTGACCGCGCCACCATCACCGGCACCCGCACCGTCGACCCTCGCGTTTCCGCTGTCTGGCAGCGTGGTACGCTGGGTCTGACGGCCGCGTTCGGCGTGCTGCATCAGGTGGCAGAACCAATATTCTTCCGCCCGCAGGGCAACAGCAGCCGATTCGCCCCCATGCGCGTGCGCGAATCGATCGTGGGCGCGCAATGGGGCGGTGACAGCGTGGGATTGCGCGTGGAGCTCTACGACAAAGCTTACCGCAATCTCTGGCAATTCACCCGCGACTTCGGGGTGGCCGGAGATGGCCACGGCCATGCACGCGGCGCCGACATTTTTCTCCGCACCCGACTGAACGCGCGGACGCGGAGCCGCGTGGCCTGGAGCATCGTACGCTCGCGCCGTGACGACCCCGACACGGGCATCGACGCACCGGCCATTGGCGACGTCCGACACTCCGTGAGCTGGATCACCGAGCGCGTGTTCGGACGCCTGACGGTGAATACGGCACTGCGCCACGCCACCGGACGCCCGTTCACCGACATCGTCGGCACACGAACAGTGGGCGATGAGCGGCTGCCGGTGTTTGGCGCGCCCAATGGAGAGCGACTGTCCGCCTATTGGCGCAGCGACATCTCCGCCAGCTGGTATCGCCCCATCGGCGGTAAGCGCGCCATGGTGCTCTGGGGTGACCTGTCCAACCTGTTCAACCGCGGCAACGTGATGCGCTATCGGTGGACTACCGATTATCGCGAGCGCGTGCCGGTCCTTGCTCCCTTCAACCGAGCCCTCTATGCCGGCGCTACGCTTCTCTACTGACTGCATTCGACGTATCGTCACCAGCACGATGCTCCTCGCGTGCGCGACACTGCAGCCCCTGCATGCACAGTCCACCACGGCCCCTCTCACCGGCGCCGCGCGATGGGCCGACAGCGCGCGCACCCAGATTGAACGCGCCGTCTTCGCCTACGACGCCGCCGCGTTGGCCGGTGTCGGGACCATGCTCGACCGCGCCCTCACGGCCTTCCCCAACGATCCGTTGCTCCTGCATTATCGTGCGTACGGACTCTATCGTGAATCCATGGGACGGGATGAGGGCGGTGAGATGTCCGATGCCACCGAGAAGAAACTGAAATCGGCCATCGAACTCCTCGAGCGCTCGGCCGCCGCACGCCCGCTTGCCGAAACCGAGGCGCTGCTGTCGTCCTGTCTTGGCGCGCTCGCCGGAACGGGCATGGTCAACGGCATGCGCTACGGCAACGCCGCGAGTGAAGCCGGCACGGCCGCGCGAACCTTGGGACCGAACAATCCGCGCGTGGCACTGTTGGCCGGAATCGGCGCGTGGTTCACTCCATCCATGTGGGGCGGCGGGAAAGACAAAGGCTATGCGTTGGTACAACAAGCGATCAGCGCCTTCGCCAAAGATCAACCGGCGCGGCCACTCCCTTCGTGGGGGGCCGCCGAGGCCTACGCGTGGCTTGGACAGATGGAAAAGGACCGTGGGAACGTGAGTGGGGCCCGCGCCGCGTACGATCGCGCGCTGGCCATTGCACCGGAGTATCGTTGGGTGCGCGATCAGCTGCGCCCGGCGCTGGGTGCGGCGCGATGACCTCATCGCCGCGGTGGAGCACGTGGGTTCGTTGGACCGCATGGTACACGGCGGCATGGTCACCATTGGTGTTGGTGTATGCCGCACTGATCGGCGCCTCCAGGACCATCTCGGCGGCCACGGCGATCGTAGCGGCATTCAGCACGGTCGTGTGGGCGGCGGTATTGGGCGTGGGTGCGCTATGGCTCGCGCAGCGTTGGACGTGGCCTGCGCGTCCAACCGCGCGGTTTTTTCTGGTCCATGCCGGGATGGCGCTGATCTATGCGGGCCTATGGGACGGGCTCATTCTGCTAGGTATCCGCCAGAGCGTGCCAAGCTGGCAACGCGTGGGAGAAGAGGTTGCCACTTGGTTACACTGGCAGACCTTCGAGGGCGTGTTGATCTACGCCGCGCTTTGTGGAGTGACGTGGGCGAGACAGTCTGCAGCGCGAGGGCGCGCGCAGGAATCACGCGTAGCGCACATCGAAGCCCAGCGGGTCCGCGCTGAACTGGAAGCGCTCCGCGGACGGCTCGACCCGCACTTTCTCTTCAACACGCTGCACTCCGTCACTGTGCTCATTGAACACGATCCGGTAGCGGCAGCACAAGCGGTGGAACGACTGAGTGCCCTGCTGCGGTACGTACTCGATGCACGACAGGGAGGGCGTGAAGAGGTACTGCTCGCCGACGAGGTGGCGTTCACCGACGCGTACCTCGCCCTCGAGTCGCTCCGCTATGGGGAACGCTTACGTGTGGTCCGCGACATTTCGGACAGCGCGTTGCGTCAGCGTGTGCCAAGCTTTGTCTTGCAATCGCTCGTTGAGAATGCGGTGAAACACAGCATCGCACCACGCACCGCTGGCGGTATCGTACGTCTCGGTGGACGCGTTGAAGGCGCGCAGCTGGTGCTTCATGTGCACGACGACGGACCGGGACCGCTGGCCCACGACGACACGCGTGGGCCTGGCGTTGGACTCCACGCCTTGCGGCAGCGCATCGCGGTGCTCTACGGAGATACCGCACGAGTGGATGTCCGCGCGGTGCCGGGCGAAGGGTTCGGTGTGTCGGTGTTCCTGCCGATATGAGCGCGCCGTTCACGGTGCTCGTGTGTGAAGACGAGCCGCTCGCGCGCTTGCATCTCCGCGCCCTGATCGAGGCAACCCCCAGCCTGCTCTGGGTCGGCGAGGTTGCTGATGGTAGCAACGCCGTGACCCTCATCGACCGATTGCGACCCGCGATCGTTTTTCTCGATATTGCGATGCCCGAGCTGAATGGGCTCGAAGTCCTCGAGCGCATCACGCACCGCCCGGCCGTCGTGTTCACCACGGCATTCGACGCGCATGCCGTGCAGGCGTTCGAACTGGGCGCGGTGGACTACCTGCTCAAACCGTTCGGTCCGGAGCGCTTTGCCACCGCCGTGGGACGCGTGGAACGCTCACTATCCATATATGGCGGCGACACATCGGTTGCGGAGCGCGTAAGGGCTACCCATGGCGCGCTCACGCGCGTCTTCGTGCGGGAGCGGGGACGTATCGTCCCGATCATGGTGCAGGAGATCGAGCGTTTGGAAGCCGAGGATGATTACGTGACCATCATCGTGCGCGGCCGTCGTCACGTGCTCACGATCACCCTCGCGGCACTGCTCATGAAACTCGACGGACGGCGTTTCATTCGCATCCATCGTTCCCACGCCGTCAACCTCGACGCGGTCGCGGCGCTCATTCCGTTCGATTCGGCGCGGCTCTGCGTGGAAATGCGCGACGGCACGCGCATCACGGCGAGCCGTAGTGGAACGCAGCTGTTGCGAACGTTGACGGTGTAGCGG
>NZ_JBDNFF010000190.1:0-8266 GCF_041689975.1 Gemmatimonas sp. | reverse complement strand
TGGCGCCGTTTGCTGGTGACCCTACGGCCACGGTAATATGATCACCGGGAATCTTGGCCGCGCCGATGGGTCGTCGTTGCCGTTCATGAACGTCGCGATGTCGTGGCGCGCCGACGCGACGTGCGCTTGCACGGCGGTATCGGTCGACGACATGCCCGCGAGCTGCGTGTCGAGCGCCTTGAGATGCATGAGCGCGGCGGCGCGTACATCGGGCATGGCGCGCTTGTCGCCAGCGAGATCGAGAACGGCATCGACGGCGGCGCGCTGGGCGGCGCGCTGCACGGCCTTCTCGGGGGCGGCAGTCGCGGGGGTGCTGCCCCACGTGCGCTGCACGACGGCGCGCAGGACTTCGTCGAGCGAGAGCGCGGCATTGTCACGTCCGGCAATGAGCACCACGCGCGCGAGTCGCTCGCGGTCGAGGAGATAGCCGATCACTTCCGTAGCCAGTCCACCAGCGAGCGTAACAGCGTCGAACGTGGTGCCGCCCTGACTGTCGATCCACGTCATGTCGCCGTTGAAGCCCGGCGGCGCGGGCGGAATCATCTTCTGCACGCGCTCGGGGACCGTGAGCTCCGACGGCTGAATGGCGTCGAGTGCCATCGTCAGCGCGCGACGCTGTGTCGCGGCCGGAATAATGGTGGTGGGCGTCTGTCCGTCGCCGCGCAGCGTGAACGTGAAGTCCATGCCACCCACGTTCTTCGCGAGTCCTTCGAGCGAGTAGCGGTGGTGCAGGTACACGTGCGCGAACCGCATGTTGAGCAGCGCCATCGGCTCGCCCGGCTTGATGGCGCGCTCGTCGAACTTGTCCATCAACACGCGCCGCAGCTTCGACGTGCGCTCGACGGCGTCGAACATCGTGGCGCCTTCCACCCAGCGCGTCACTTCCGGAATCGACCCGTTGGCGCTGGCGTACTGGTCGTTGATGAAGCGGATGTTGCGCGCGAAACCGTCCTTCATGATCGCGTCGAGTCCCTTCGCTTCCGACGCGCTGTCGGCGTACCACGTGTAGCCCAGCTTGATGGCGAGCGTGTCCCACGCGCCGGGGCCTTTGCGATACGCGTCGCGCAGATCGGGCGTGCCGTCGGCGGCGAGCATGATGAGCGGATACGGATAGTCCATCACCGACGTGCGGCCCTGCGCATGCGCGATGTAGTTGTGCGACAGGCCGAGTGTGTGTCCGATCTCGTGGGCTGCGTGCTGACGACGGCGCGACATGGCGAACGTTTCGGCGTCTACATTGGGGCCACGCGGACCGGAGGCCGGTACGGTGCCCGCCCAGATGTTGTAGTCGACCAGCGAACGCCAGGCATCCATGCGAACCATGGCCCGGATGATTTCACCGGTGCGCGGATCACTGTAGCTGGGACCCACGCTCGGGCCGGGACCGGAGCGGTGTACCCACATCAGCATGTTGTAGCGGGCGTCCATCGGGTCGGCGCCGGCGGGCAGGTCGAGCACGCGGAAGGCGTTCTTGAAACCGGCGGCTTCGAACACCTTGGCCCACCAGTTGCCGCCCTGTCGCAGCGCTTCGCGATACTGCGGCGGCACGCCAGGATCGAGGTAATACGTGACCGGCGTGACCGGCTCCACGAGCTCCCCACGGCGGTACGCGGCGGGATCTTTCGGCACGAGGCGCCAGCGGTTGATGAAGCCCGAGCGATAGCTGCCGTCGAAGCCCTGCGAGAGGTCGGCGAACTGCGTGCCACCGTAGCCGAAGCGCGGATCGTAGGCGCGCGGGCGGTAGCTGGTGGGATCGGGGAGAACGACCAGCGAGTGGTGCTCCTCGAAGGTCATGGCTTTCGGGTCGGGCGCGGCGCGGCGCGCGAGACCACCCGGCGCGTCGCTCACGAACGTGAGCACGGCGTGCACTTCCGCGTTCTTCGGGAAGGCCTTCGTGCGCGCCGTGTCGAGCCAGCTTCGGGTGGCATCCACGCGATACACGCCAGCCGCACCGCCGGCACCGACACCGCCGGGTCCGGCGCCACCACGAAGGGCGTCCGCCACCCCGTAGGCGTCGGACAGAAACAGCGACGTGGCATCGACGGTGGTTACGCCGTCCTTCTCGCCGTCGACCACGAACGAGGCCACGACCGAACGCGGGAAGGCATCGGATGCCGCCTGCTTGTTGCCGGCGTCCCCGTTGGGCGCCCGCACGCTCCAGTTGTCGCGTACCATCAGCACGCGGTTACCGCGCCGCTCGAGGCGCACGACCACGCTCTGCCCCATCTGGGCACGATCGAGACCGGGGCCATTGCTTTGCCCCAGTCCGGTCGTAAGGGTGACCTGATGCAGGAAATCCTTCCCCATCTGCGCCGCGGGGATATCGAGCAGGGCTCGGTTGCGGGCCTCGTCCACTCGGACGCTCAGGAAGGCGGCGTCAGGAGCCTGGGCCGGCAAGACCGACGTAGCGCCGGCAAGGGCGACCGCCGCGGCCGCGAGAACACGCGGGAACGAATGAAGGCGAAGCGGGGACATGTGGTGCGGGACAAGGTGGACAGTCGGCGAACTCCCGATTGTAGCACTGATGGAGCGGGGCGCGCTATGCGGCCTGCCCGTGGAAACTCCGTACTCGAAACTTGAACTCAGAACTCGAGACTCACGTGAGTATTGAGTTTTGAGTTCAAGTTTCGAGTATTGCGTGATCCGCGCGTCGGCATCCGGAAACCGCAACAGCAGCTGCAAAAGCAACAGCCGGAACACGGATTTGGCGGAAACGGCACCGTAAAGCACAGATAAGCAAACGGCGCCGAGATGATTGCGATCTCGGCGCCGTTTCGCTTATCCGTGTTGGTTCCGTGTGATCCGCGGTATCCGTGTTCCGGCTGTTGCCGTTGCCGTTGCTTTTTCCAGAGGAGCCGCCGATTCACTCCCGTTGAAACTCCGCCGACACCAGTCGCCGCTTGTCGCCGGGCTGGGTGCGCACCACGATCGTTTCGCCGTTCACGCGCGTACGCACGGAGACCGGTGCACGCGCACCGAACCAGCGGATCGCGCGATCGACGGTCGGCACACCGGGCGGAATGCCGGCGGCTCGCACACCGTCGAATTCGACGGTATCGCGGCCAAAACCCAGATAGCCGCGCGGACGCGCAATGAGCACGCTCACGCTGTCGGCGCGAGCCGCGGGCGGCGCAGGAAGCCGGAAGTTCACGACGCGACTGGAACGCGGGAACGGCATGCGGAACACATGTAGCATCACCGCACTGTCGGGGCTCGCCACTTCGAATTCGTAGCGTGCGCTCGGCGACGCGCGGAACGGGCCCCAACGACCCGAGTGCGAGGTCACCGCGCGATACGCCGCCGTTCCAATACGCTGGCCCGTGGCCGCGTCGGCGGCATGTATCGTGATCACGGCATTGGCCAGCGGGAGGTTGGTTGGACTCGCGTTCACGTTGCCGCTGATCATTCCCTCGAGCACCGCGACCGTGTCGGCCACGATGTCCATCTGCGTCGGCGCGCGTCCCGTGATGAAGCGATACTGCGCGCGAAAGGCGGCCGATTCGAACGCCACTTCGCGATGATCGGTGCCGGGCAACACCACGTTCAGCGCCCCGCGCAGCGCCGGGCCGGTGGCATCCACGTTGGTCGGCGTGCTCTTCATGCCAAGACCCGCGCCGTCGGCCTGTGCATACTTGTCGAGCGAGTCCGAACGGAGGGCCAGAAACTTCACGCCGGGCACCACTTCACTGCCGCGATTCAGGGCGCGCAGATACGGACCGGCGCCGTTGCATTCACCGTCGGGCTGCACGGTGGGAATGGCGAACACACCATGGTTGGGCGTGCCGCCGGTAATCACGTGCGACACATGCGCGGCGCCGCCGCCGTAGCGCACATAGTTGCGGATCGTCATGCCGCCGCGCGAACTCCCCACGAGCGCGACCTTCGGGGCACCCGTCGCGAGCAGCACACGCGTCACGAAGGCCACCAAGGCGGCCGTCTGGTCCTGGGGTGTCGAGCGATTCAGCTCCACCGCCGTAAGCGTGCTGGAGGCCGACGGATGTGGGAGATCGACGGCAAACAGACGCGACGCCGGATAGCCATTCGACTCGAACCGCCAGACCACGTTATCCCAGAGACCGGCATGGTCGCCGTTCCCGTAGACGAAGATCACCGGCGTCTGGGCCGTGGCGGCCAGCGGCAGGACGGTCGCGGCGACCAGGAGTGCCAGTGCGCGGCGAAGCGTCGGGCCGTGCCCCACGAGGCGTGAGCAGGAGCGCAGTGTGATGGCCATGCAGAAAATGTATCTTCACGCGGCCAAAGCGACGGAGACGTCGGAAATCCGTTACCGAACGTTCTTGTGGCCTGCCCCGTTCGACCCTAGCCTTCAACCATCAGTCCGTCGGCTCGCCTCCCACCCGCGAGCACCTTGCGCCGACAGCGCGACCCGTTCCCCACGTCTTACCCCCTCGTGCAATGACGCCTGCGCGCCACGCCGCAATCATCGGCTGGGGTGAAGCGCTCCCGCCCGCCATCCTGACCAACGACGATCTTTCGACCTTCCTCGAGACGTCCGACGAATGGATCACCCAGCGCACCGGCATGAAGGAACGCCGCGTGTCGCACATCTCAGCGATCGAGATGGCCACCATCGCATCAGCGCGCGCCCTCGCCTGTGCCGGGCTGGAGGCGGGTGAGGTGGATCTCATCATTTACGGCGGCTGCAGCAACGAAGAAGCCGTTCCCAACAGTGCCTCCGGCGTGCAGATCGCGCTCGGCGCCACGCGCGCCGCCGCCATGGACGTCAACACCGCTTGTACCAGCTTTCTGTACGGCCTTTCCACCGCCACCGCGATGATCCAGACGGGCGTGGTGCGCAACGCGATCGTGATCGGCGTGGAGCTCATCAGCCGCTACATGGATTGGAGCAATCGCAACGTGGCGGTGCTCTTCGGCGACGGCGCTGCCGCCGTGGTGCTGCAGGCCAGCGACAACGAGGAAGGGGTGATCGGCACGGTGCTCGGCTGCGACGCCGAAGCACGGCAAAGCCTGCGCGTGCGCGGCATCGGCTGCGGTTATGCGAATCGCGACGTGTCTCTTGGCGATACCCTGTGGGATTTCGACGGACAGGTGATCTTCAAGCGCGCCGTACACGGCATGAGCGAAGCCGCCGCGCGCGTGCTACGCGAGGCCAACGTGTCGGCCGACGACATCGATCTGGTCGTGCCGCACCAAGCCAACCTGCGAATCATTGAAGCAGTAGCCAAGTACACCGGTATCGGCATGGATCGCGTGATGGTGACCGTGCACAAGTACGGAAACATGAGCGCGGCAACGGTCCCTGTAAGTTTGGTGGATGCGCTCGAGGAAGGACGCGTGAAACCGGGCAGCCTGTTGCTGATGCCTGGATTCGGTGGAGGACTCTCCTTCGGTGCAGTCCTCGTTCGCTGGGGACAGCGCACGACACCGCTTGGCGAATCGTCGATCGTGATGCCGCCCTGTGAGCAGACCGCGCTCGAACTCGTGAATGAGATCCGAGCCAGGCAGGATCCACACGGCCGCTCGTTGCGCGGACTCATGGAACCCGTGTTTGCGGAGGCACGCCGTTAGTCGCCCGGTTCAGCGTGTGTCGCACATCACCACATCAGATCGCTGAGGGACGTACCAGTGCGCCGCCGTGGCCTGATCTCTTTGCGCAGCATTACAATCTGACCCGCGTGGTAGGCCCCGTGTTCGGCCACGCCGTCGGCCATGGTAGCGATGTTGTAGGACTGCTGCTCGACGACCTTGAGAAAGCCCGACGACATCACTTCGCACACGCGCACGGCCATTGATCGGTAGGCATTGGCCATCCGGACTTGGGAGTCTTCCCAAGCGTCCGCCGTGCACGGAATGGGAATAGGCGGCCAGTCCTCTTCCGGCGTCGGTTCTTCGAGCGCCAAGCCATCCATGCGCAGACGAGCGCGTTCGGCCCGCGCGGTCACGTGCAGCACAATCTCCCACACGGTTTTCATACTCCGAATGGGGTGTTCGACGGCGTCGGCCGCGTTCATTCCCTGAAGGGCTTCGCGCAAGGACGGACCGTGCCACATCGGTCCGGTAATGGTGCGACGCAGCCGTCCGGACAGGTGCCGAGCATAGTCCATATAGACATACTCGGGGTGACGGACGGGCTTGGATGCGGACTCTTCGATCGGTATGGGAGTTCCTCCGGTTCTGGGGAACCCCCAATAAAACGACCGAGCGTCAGCGTGCTGTCAGCGGACCGTCAGCGCACTGAGATCGTCGCGCTCGCCAATCGGCTTACGACGTGCTGATTCGGCGCCGATCGAGCGTCAGAAGACATTATTGCTTTGACCCACCATGTATCCGACGTGTGTGCCGTTGCGCTCATCGGCCACACACGTCGGATGCGATGTTTATTGGCGCGTCATTTATCGGATGACACGGGAATGTGACTACGGAGCCTTGCGGTCGTTCCGGTCGATCACGTCGTCGAGCTTCTGCTGCCCCTTGCCCACGGCTTGCTGGGCCTTTCCCTTGAGGACCTCGGCTTTTCCCTTGACCTGTTGAGACGTGTCGTCGGTCATCCCACCCATCGCACTCCGGGCTCGGCCCTTCATCTCTTCCGCCGTCCCCTTGGCGCGGTTCACGAGGCCTTTCTCGTTCAGGTCGCGATCGTCGCTCCGCTTCTTATCGGTCATGACATCCTCCGCTGAATGACGGCTGGCTGCCGCACAGTTCGTGGCTGCACGGGCCAGCAATGGGCACCGGCTGCACCCACTCACCTATGTGGCATTGACCGTGCCAGCGCGGCCGAACGTGCGGCCCGTCACCCTCGCCAATTCGAGTTCCTTCCACACGGTCGCCAGCATGACGAGGCCGAGGAGCGATCCGAGAAGATTCAGCCAGCCGATCGGCGCGTTGTCGCGGAACGTGCTGGCGACGCCGATGATCACGGGAATGGCCGCCGCGACCGCGCCACTTCTACGGCGGTCGCGCAGCAGTCTATAGGTCTGCACCTGCTGGCCAGGACCACCACCGCGATCGCGGCCCGCTGAGGGTCGAGGGCCATAGGGACGGATGGGAGGCCCCCCAGAACGGTGGCGGCCGCAGACACGGTTAGCAATGCCGCGAAGATCCCAGCCGACACGCCGTGGTAGGCGGTGACCAGTCGCAGACGCACCGATGGCCTTCCGCTCTCGATTAAGTCGATGTTTGGTCTGCGCGGAGAAAGCGAGTCGGTCACTGTGGCATTGGCAGCAACGGGGCGATTTTGCGACAGGGCGGCGATCTCAAGAATGGCACGAAAGCCGCTGCCGCGCGACCGACTATTTTCCAGCATGTCGTCTCTGCCACCCGCCGCAACGGCACCCGCCGAACCGCTGCACGCCGAACCGCTGCACGCCGAACCGCTGCACACCGACGCCGGGCTGCACCTGCTGCGCTTCACACGCGACGGTGACCTGCTGGTGTTCGACGAGAAGCGGCCGGGCGACGGCTTCGCGCAATTCTACAGTCTCGAGCGCAACGAACTGCGCAAGTTCGTGCGCGAGGCGGTGCGCTCCAAGCTCGAGCGCGTGCGCGAGCAGGATCTTTGTCAGACGGCGTTCGACCGATATCGTGCGTATCTGGCGACATTGCCGCCTGAAAAGAAGCCTACGGAGCGTAAGGGGGTGCAGGCGGTGCGTCGGCTGGCCAACGCAGATCAGGCCGCCAGCATCGAGCTTGCTGAGCTGTACGATCATCTCGACGTACGTGATCCGCGTCCGCTGTTCGTGACCGGAAGAGCCGGAACCGGCAAGAGCACCGTGCTACGACAGCTGGCCGCCGCGCAGGGCAGCAAATGCGTGGTGCTGGCGCCCACCGGTCTCGCCGCGCTCAACGCGGGCGGACAAACCATTCATTCGTTCTTTCGCTTTCCGCTCAAACCGCTCACCGCACGCGACATTCAAGGCGGAAGGTGGCTGCAGGTGGCGCGAAAGCTCGACATGCTCATCATCGACGAGATCTCGATGGTGCGCGCCGACGTCGTGGACGGTATCGATGTCGCCATGCGCATGGCCAAGGGCAACGACCTCCCTTTCGGTGGCGTACGCATCGTGATGTTCGGCGATCCGTTTCAGCTGCCGCCAATCGTATCGAAAGAGCAATCGAGTGCGTTCGGTGACTTGTGGTACGACACGCCGCATTTCTTCGACGCCGCGGTGTTCAAGTACGCGCCGTTGTCCACCATCGAATTCCGTACGGTGTATCGTCAGCGGGATCCGGTGTGGATTGCGTTGCTGGATCGCGTGCGGACCGCTACGCCTACCGGCGACGACTATCG
>NZ_JBDNFF010000189.1:0-8204 GCF_041689975.1 Gemmatimonas sp. | reverse complement strand
TATGCTGCTAGGAATCTGCTCTGCACCAACCAGAGCCACAGATCGGGATTGAACCGATGACCGCCCGATTACGAATCGGGTGCTCTACCACTGAGCTACTGTGGCGTTCGATCTCACGGTGAGGTGCCGTGTCCTGCTATCCAACGGTAAACAGTGCCCTCGCGCGGACTCGAACCGCGACGCCGTTAAGCACTACCACCTCAAAGTAGCGCGTCTACCAATTCCAGCACGAGGGCGCACAACACCTGCAGCACTGCATCTGTGTTCGCGGAAACACCAACCACACCTGCACCCCAAACATCCGCGGAACAACGGGAGCGACGGGGCTCGAACCCGCGACCTCTCGAGTGACAGTCGAGTGCTCTAACCAAACTGAGCTACGCCCCCCAACAACGTCCTGCACCTGCATCAGCCAGCTCCATGGGGAGCTGATAGCTCCAACGGGAATCGAACCCGTCTCTCAACCTTGAAAGGGTCGTGTCCTAACCGATAGACGATGGAGCCAGAGTCTACGTCGAACCTGTACTGCACCAGCACCTTCAGTAGCGGTAACGGGATTCGAACCCGTGTTCCAGCCTTGAGAGGGCTGTGTCCTAGTCCCCTAGACGATACCGCCGTCGTCAGTCGCCGAAGGCGACCTGCCGACGGCGGTGATGCTATTTCCTGTCGCGATCGCTGATCGCGATCACTCCCCGCTCCCTTCACCGAACAGCGCCCGTTCTACTCTCAACTCCCTACCCCTTACTCTCTACTCCAAAAGAACAGGCCCGGAGGGAATCGAACCCCCAACCGCCGGTTTTGGAGACCGGTGCTCTACCAATTGAGCTACGGACCTCCTGAAGCGCCTTGACTCACCAGCGCTTGCAGTGTGACCAGGGTGACCGACGGGAATTGAACCCGCAACCCCCGGAATCACAATCCGGTGCTCTAACCAATTGAGCTACGGCCACCATGGACGAACGCGTGTGCTTTCACCCATCACGTCCGACGCCGACATCCTCTCGGTCATCACCAAGGCTGACAACCGATGGGAGACGCAAACTCTAACCAGACGAAAGACCGATTGCAAGCGGAGCAGCCATACTTCGCCCCGACTTTCTTCCCGGTCGAACGCTCACTCCTTCGCGCGCTCGAGATACTCGCCCGTCGTTGGGTTCACGCGGACACGCGTGCCCTCTTCCACGAACTCCGGCACGTTGACGGTGACGCCGTTCGACAGCTTCGCCGGCTTCGACGATGCCGTCTTCGTCGCACCGCGAACCACCGGGGCGGTCTCGACGATCTCGAAGATCAGCGAGTTCGGCAGCTCGATGCCGATCGGACGGCCGTTGTAGTACTCGGCCAGAATCTTCATGCCCGGCTGCATCCACGGCGCCGAATCACCTAACGACTCCTCATCCATCTCGATCTGATCGTAGTTCGAGATGTTCATGAAGTGAAACACGTCGCCGCCCTGATACATGAACTCCAGTTCCTGCGTTTCCATGTCCGCCTTCACGATCGTGTCCGCCGCGCGGAACCGATGCTCGAAGTTCGAACCCGTACGCAGGTTCTTCAGCTTCGCCTGCACCATGGCACGCAGGTTACCCGGCGTGTGGTGACGGAACTCGACGACTCGGCACGGATCGTTCTCGAACACGAGAACCATACCACGTCGGATCTGGGTCGCAGAAAAGGCCATGCGAACGACACCTTCAAACAAGGGACATCGGGGGCGAGCCCCCGCAGGATACCAACCGGAATACAGCGCGGGTTCCGCCCACCGATCGGGATTCCCTATCGGGAGACCATCGACAAGCTAATCCTTCGCAGCTTCGAAAAGTAACCGCGCATAGCTGGGACTGGAAGAGGCTGCCCGCACCCGACGTGTCAGCCGCCGGAGGGAATTCCGCCGGACGAGTACTTCGCCAACAGCGGCGCCAGGCCACGCCAGACCGTATCGGCCACCCGCTGCGAACCCTCTGGATTCGGGTGAATGCCGTCGGCCTGATTGAGCCGGGCGTCACCGGCGACGCCCTCGAGCAAAAACGGGAGGAGCGGCACGCCCGTTTCCTTGGCCGCCCGCACGTAGGCTTGATGAAAGCGCGTGGTATAGCTGCCACCAAAATTCGTGGGCGCCTCCATCTGGACCAACGCCACTCCAGCCTCCGGCCGCTGAGTGCGGACCACCCGCACCAGTGCCACGATGTTGGCGTAGGTCGAGTCGGGGTCTACGCCGCGCAGGCCGTCGTTCGCGCCCACCTCGAGCACCACCAGCGATGCCGGCTGATCGAGCACCCAGCCTGCGCGGCGCAACGCGCCGGCCGAGGTCTCGCCGCTCAGCCCCGCATTCACGATGCGCACCGCAAACCCTGCCGAATCCGCCATCTGCTGCAAGAGCGCCGGGTACGCCTTCTCCGGATCGAGCCCCAGCCCCGCCGTCAGGCTCGTCCCGAGAAACACCACCCGCGACGGGGTTGCCCCCGCGCCGTTCTCCCCGGTTCTTTCGGCCGATGCCGATTTTCCGCCGACGGAATCCAAACGACCGGTTTCACCGTTAGTGCCACAGGCTGCTCCCAATGCCGTCAGGGCCATGAGTACCGCACTCGCCGCTCGGCGACCGACTTTCCTCTTCTGTTCCAATCGCATGCTCGTTGCCCGTGGGTTGACCAAGGAATACCAGAGTGGCACGCAGCGCCTCACGGTGTTGCGTGACGTGTCGTTCGACGTGCCCCAAGGCGCGTTCGTCTCGATCGTGGGGCCGTCCGGCAGTGGCAAGACCACCCTGCTCGGACTGCTCGCCGGGCTTGATACCCCGTCACAGGGGACAGTGTCGCTCGATGGCGAAGAATTCGGAAGTCTCGACGAAGATCGCCGCGCCAAACTGCGTGGCGAAAAGGTCGGCTTCGTATTTCAGAGCTTCCAGCTGATCCCTACGCTCACGGCCCTCGAGAACGTGCAGGTTCCCCTCGAGCTCTCCGGCGCCGTCTCGGCGAAGGAAGCCACGATCCGCGCCCGCGATCTGCTCGCTCGCGTGGGGCTGGGTGACCGCACGCACCACTTTCCGCAGCAGCTCTCCGGCGGCGAACAGCAGCGGGTGGCGCTGGCCCGTGCCTTTGTCAACGAGCCGCGCATTCTCTTCGCTGACGAACCCACCGGAAACCTCGATGGCGCCACCGGCGAGCGCATCGTGGAACTGCTGCAGGCGCTCAATCGCGAGCGCGGCTGCACCATCGTGCTTGTCACGCACGACGTGGCGCTCGCCGCTCGGACGCAGCGCACTATTCGGCTGCGCGACGGCGTCGTGGTGGAAGACATCATGCACGAGCCGGCCGCCGCTTCGTCGGCCGTTGCCCCGTTGCTCTCATGACGACGCAGGCCCTGCTCCGCCTCGCCTGGCGGGAGAGTCGCACGGCCCGGCGTCGGTTGGCGCTGTACATGTCGTCGATCGCCTTCGGTGTCGCCGCACTCGTGGCGATCGACTCGTTCGCTGGCAACGTGACCCGATCGATCCGCGAACAGTCGCGCACGCTGCTGGGCGGTGACATGGCGCTGCAGGCACGTGCCGCCTTCCCTGCTGTGGTCGATACGCTGCTCGATTCGCTGCGCGCGGACAACATCGCGACGTCACGGGTCACAACGTTTGCGAGTATGGCGCTGGCCGAGCCGTCGGGCGGCACACGACTCGTGCAAGTGCGCGCCGTCTCACCCGGCTATCCGTTCTACGGCGAAATTGAAACGGTGCCCGCCAACGCCTGGGCACGCGTGCACCGTGAATCCATCGTGTTCGTCGATCCGTCGCTGCTGGTGGCGCTGAACGCCAGTGTCGGGGATTCGCTGCGACTCGGCCAGAAGATGTTCGCGATCGCGGGCACACTCGGCAACGTACCCGGCGACGCCGGAATCACCGCCGTGATCGGCCCGCGCGTGTATCTGTCGGATACGTGGCTCGACGCCACCGCGCTGCTCAAATTCGGCAGTCGCGCCGAGTACGATGTGGTGCTCAGACTGCCGGCGACACTGGCGGCACCAGCCACCGCAAAACGTGTGGCGCGTGACCTGCGGCGTCGCATCGATCCGAAGGCCGCGGCGCTGCAAGAGGCGCAGGAAGCGCGCGGCGGCGAAGGCCGTGGCCCTGGCGGCGACGCCGATGGACCGCCGGCCGACGCGCCGACGACGGTTACCAAGACAACCGACACGAAGGTGGCCGACACGGCGGTAAAGAACGCTGCACCTGCGCTCGCATCCGCACCCGACCCGGCCTCGGGGCTGGTGTCAGGAGTCGTGCGCACCCGCGTGCGTGTGCGAACCGTAGAAGACACCGAACGGGATTTCACCGAGTCGGTCGCCCGTCTGGCAGACTTCCTGAGCATCATCGGACTCATCGCACTGCTGCTGGGCGGCATCGGTGTCGCCAGTGGCGTGAATGCGTTCGTGTCGGCCAAGATCGACACGGTGGCCGTGCTGCGCTGCCTGGGCGCCACCAGTCGACAAGTGCTGGCGCTGTACGTCGTGCAGTCGGCGGCCATGGGCCTCGTAGGCGCGATCGCCGGCACGTTGCTCGGCGTCGCAATCCAGTTCCTGCTGCCAGGTGTGGTTTCGGACTTCCTTCCCATCGATATCGAACTCGCACTCGAGCCACGCCCGCTGATTCTCGGCCTCGCGACGGGCGTGTGGGTCTCGCTGGTGTTCGCCATGCGACCATTGCTCGCGCTGCGTCGCGTCTCGCCATTGCAGGCGATTCGCCGGGAGATGGACAACGCCGCCCTGCCGCGCGAGTGGAAAGACCCGGCGCGTCTTACGGTCGACGCGCTGTTGGTGAGCAGCATTGTCGGTATCGTGGTGTCGCGCATCGGCAGCCTGCGTCAGGGGCTCTACATCAGCGCCGCGATCGGCGGTGCGGTGCTGGTGTTGTGGATCGCCGCCACATTACTCATCGCGGCCGCGCGCCGCAGCACGCGACCGTCGTGGCCCTTCGAGTTGCGCCAGGGCATCGCGAATCTGCATCGCCCCGCGAATCAGACGCGCGCCGTCACGCTCGCCTTGGGATTCGGTGCGTTTCTACTCAGCACCGTGTATCTCGTACAAGCGAATTTGCTGAGTCGCGTGCAAGCCACCTCTGCCGGGTCAGCCGGGAACCTGCTCTTTTTCGATGTGCAGGACGACCAGGCGGCACCACTCGATTCGCTGTTGCGTGCCCGTCAGCACCCCATCGTGCAACAGACGCCCATCGTGACCATGCGCATCGACGCCTTGAACGGACGCAGTGTGTCGGCATTGACGGCCGACACGAGTGCACGTCGGGCGGGCTGGGCACTTCGTCGCGAGTATCGCAGTACGTATCGCGACTCGCTCGTGGGGTCGGAATCGTTGGTGGCCGGCAAATGGTTCGCCGACTCGTCAACGCGCGCGAAGCGTCGCGCCACCGTTCCCGATGCGCCATTCGAAGTGTCGTTCGAGCGGGACCTCGCGACCGATCTGGGGATCGCGCTTGGCGACACGGTCACGTGGAACGTGCAAGGCGTGCCGATCACCACGATCGTGACCAGTCTGCGTACTGTGAACTTTGCCCGCTTCGAGGCGAACTTCTTCGTGGTGTTCGTTCCCGAAGCCCTGCGTCGTGCACCGCAGCAGTATGTCGTCGTGGCGAACGTGCCGACCGGGCCGGCGATCGCGGCCGTGCAACGCGATATCGTGCGTCGCTTCCCGAACATCTCGAGTCTCGATCTCACGCTCGTGCGGCAGACGATCGGCGCGATTGTGAATCGTGTCACGCTGGCCATCCGATTCCTCGGATTGTTCTCACTGGCAATGGGCGTGCCCGTGCTGTTCAGTGCGGTGGCCGCCACACGACGCGCCCGGCTGCGTGAAGGCGTGCTGTTGCGCACCCTGGGCGCGTCACGAGCGCAGGTGGCACGTGTGCTGCTGGCCGAATACGGCGCGCTAGGTGCATTGGGTGCACTCACCGGCATGGTGCTGGCGTTCGCGGGCGCATGGGGCCTCACGCGATTCGTGTTCAAGGATCCGTTCGATCCCGCCATCGGCCCGACGTTCGCCATCGCGGCCGGCATGCTGCTGCTCACGATGGCGATCGGACTGTTGACCAGTCGCGATGTCTACAAGGAAACGCCGATGGCCGCGATCCGCGAAGCCTGAACGCGCTTACCGTCGACCGATGACGCCGTAGGAGTCGGCGGTGGTACGGCCGTCCTTGAACGCCACCCATATGCGCGCGCCGACCATGCCGCGCAGGGCGCTCGGTACCGACGGTAGTCGCTTGCGACCCGAGCCATCGGTAAGCCGCAAGCCTCCGTTCTCGTCGAGCGTTCCATCCCAGGCCGGCACACCGTCGGACGCGCGCACGACGTAGTCCGACACGACGATGTCGCGCGGCGTGATCATCACGCCGCGCACCATGATCTCGGTTCCGGCCAGTCGAGCAAGCCCCGATGTCGCCATGCCACTCAGCGAAATGTTGTTGCCGTCGGCCCGCAACACGACCTGGCGCGCGGCTTCAGCACCGAGAATCGTGACCACGCCGCGCACGGAATCGCCACGAGTACGCCCGGCCAGATCACTTCCACTGGCGAGACGCTGCGCGATCGCCCGTGCCATCGAATCACCACGGGCCTGCGCGCGCAGACTCATGGTCTGTCCTGCGGTCGTGGCCAATCTATCGCTACCGCCAGCGCCGCCGTTCACGTTCGCGATCGTCCCCTCGTTGGTGCCGCTGGCCGCCACTTCCGTCGCGGTCGTCATCGCAGTGAGCGAGTCGAACATAGCGGCGGGACCACGCTCGGCTTGCGCCAGAAGCGAGTCGCCAAGAAACCCGAGCGTATCGAGTCCAGGTATGTCGCCGGAAATCGTGACGGTCTTCTCACGATTGCAGGCCGCGATGGTGCAAAGCAGCAACAGCTGCCACGCGGCGCGGCAACCCGACTTCGGCGAACACAGCCGTAAGTCATTGTGCGTGAATCGATTCGGCGACGAGTCCATACTTGTGAAGCTACGCTCCGCGGGTGCCGCGTCAACGCGGGAGCACGAAATCGGGCGTGCATCACGATCGCTTTGCGCCGCTCCTGCCGCCCCGGCGCCGATGCATGCCATATTGCGCTGTCGGCCTCGACGTACCGGTCGCCCACACGCGTGGCGGACCACATGATCCACGGTATTTCACTGCCAGCCGCTGACGGCTATGTCGCACCGTGCACGAACGTCACACCGGTGGTACAATCGCGCGAACCACGGTGACGTGGGTTCCAACGGCGCGTCAACTTCACGCGATGAATGAGCTTCTGATGGCACACGGGACCGTGCGCTCCGAGCGCGACGGGTGGATGGATGACAACACGCGAGGCCTCGCCCTTGCCGCTGCGGCGGACTGGGATGAGGCCGCCGAGGCGTTTGCGGCCGCGGCGGATGTGTTGGCACGGCGTGCGCCCGACGAGAGCTCGCATGATGCGCTGGCCCTGATTCTCGGCAACCTGGCACAAGCGTGTTTTCGCGCGGGTCGGACCGACGACGCCCTCAAACATGCGCAGCGAGCCTGCGCGCTCCGCGTGGCACTCGCAGGCGAAGACGCCATGCCGGTCGCCCGTGGGTTCATGGATCTCGCGGTGATGCTGGGCGCCGTCGGTCGGCTCGACGAGGCGCAGGCGCTGATCCAACGCGCGATCTCTGCGGTCGAACGTCATGTGGGCGATGAAGATGCGCGCCTCGCGGTGATGTTGGAGAATGCGGCTCGACTGGCGCTGGCCGCAGGCGCCCCGGCCAATGCGGAGCCGCTGTTGCTCCGTCTGCACGCGCTGCTCCACGCGCACGGCATGCCGACGGATCGTGCCGATCGGCTGTTGGCGAGGGTGGCCGCAGTGCGCTCGCGCGCCGATGTCAGTCGCGCGAAGGCGAACCACGAGGCCAACCGTGTGGAAGCAGTGCGCGCCGAAGCAGCACGCGCGGTGGCCGCCGAGGCGATCGCCGCCGGGGCCGCAGTGGCCGCAGTGGCCGTGTACGCGCACGCGTCCATCGATGAACAGGATGCGCAGGCCGAGTGGGATGATCAGCCACTGCGTGACGCCGTGGCGATCACGGATGTTCTGTTGCGCACCACACCCTCGGGTGTGATTGCGATACGGGAGCCGGTAAACCACGACGCCAAGATTCTCGCGGCGTTCGAAACGGTGGCTGATACGCCCGTCGAACCCATGATCGACCTGGTGCTCGACGTG
>NZ_JBDNFF010000188.1:0-2213 GCF_041689975.1 Gemmatimonas sp. | reverse complement strand
TGGGAAGGCACGTTGAAAGAGCCGACCGTCGTGCTGACGTTCGACGACGGCACAGCGGATTTTGCAATAAAGGCCGCTCCCTTGCTCGAGCAGTACGCGATGCCCGCCACGGTGCACCTCACGACTTATTACGCACGGCGCCAGCTACCGGTGTTTGACACCTGGCTGGCGTACTTGTTGTGGAAAGGTGCGGGGCAATCGGCCAATGTCGGGCCGTTCGGCAAGATTGCGATGCGTCCGACCCGCGGCAACTCGAGTGAATGAGACGCGTTGCACCTCCGGCTGCGTGCTGCATGCACGGAGCAAGAAATGAGCGCGCTCGAAAAGGACGCGGTGCTTCGCACTTTATGTGACTCGTTGAGGGTGTCTTACGACGACTACTGTGCACGCCGAATAATGCATATTATAAAAGAGCGGGAAATTCGAAATCTGCTAGGCACACTGGTAGACATTCAGCTTCACACACATCGACATCGCAGTCCCAGTGAAAGAACGGAGTTGCATGCAGAGTTGTACGCCAACCAGCTCGCGATCGAAGCGATCTCCGGAGATGACCGCCTCCGAACGCATTTCGGAATAGAAGTCTGCAAAGGAAATGGCTGCACGAAACTGGGCTTGCTCCGACAGGCGTCGAATCGCAAACTCCACTCACGCGCGGCGAGACCGTCGATGGTAGGTTCAGATTGCATACGCCTATATCGCACAGGCAGCGTTGCCTGTCGTCAACAGAGCGGTGCAATTTCGGCATGCGTTCGGGCAGATCAGATTCCTCTAGAATTTCCATGTCCGCTTTTGTAGACGAGCAACAACCCCCTTCGGTCTCAGTAATCGTGCCCGCTTTCAACGCAGGCACCTTCATTGAACGGTGTCTCGGCTCCATCGTTGACCAGAGCTATCAGCCGGTCGAGACACTTGTAGTCGACGATGCGTCGACGGACGATACTCCGCAAATAGTTGCTGCGTGGGCGACGGAACGTCTCAATCTGAGACTGATTTCGGCCGGAGAAAACGCGGGGCCGGCGAACGCTCGCAACCTCGGCATCGCTAGCGCGACCGGCGAGTGGATCGCGTTCCTTGATGCTGATGACTTTTGGCGTACAGACCACCTTGCCCGACTAGTGGAAACGGTATCGAGGTTTCCGATGGCCGACGTCGTGTTTAGCACCGTTGTCGGCCAAAGGGAGATGCGGCGTGGTCCCATGGGACTGTCAATCGAGATCCAGCGTCCGATCTATGCGCTTTTACGGGAGAACTTTGTGCCCCAGAGCGCTGTCATGGTTCGCCGCTCGTCACTCTCGACGGGGGGTGGCTATCGAACGGGCTCTCGGTACGCCGAGGACTATGACCTCTGGCTCCGACTTTCCGCGGAGAAGCACGCGTTCGCTTGGACGGGCGCTGACACCTGCGAACGGAGCGAGCATAACGAGCAGGTTTCAGCGCGCTTTCCATTGCAGATGTTCGGCAGTGCCTGGAGCGCGCGCGAAGAGGCAGTGCTCCGGCTCCCCAATTGGCCTGACGATGCCGAGGCGTCTACGGCCTTACAGTCGGCGGCAAAAATAGATCTTGAAGCGGCGTGGAGCTTTCGCAGCAAGGAAGCGATCCGCCATGTAATCCGGGTTACAAGTTGGGTGCCGGACTCAGCGCGGCTTTCCTTACCGTGGGAACGTCGCATATCGTGGCAATGGTCGTTCTGGTACGCCGCCGTGTGGCTTTATGATCGCCTTCCTCGTCAAGTTCGCGCGCTGCGAAACGAGGCGAAAGCGAACGTAAGGCGCCTTCGTCCGTCAAATTGCTTTCTCTGACGGGGCTTGAGGATGGGCGAATTGAAGCTGCCTTTTGCGCGATGGCAACGTAAAATAAGTACTGGGCGACTCGTGAAGCAGACGCGGACTGCGGATACTTTGCGTATCACACGGGAGGCCTACCAGATCAGAGCTTCCCAAACGCGTATCGCTGATTGTGCGTTCTCTAAATTCTGGCACCGATTTTCTCTAACATTCTGTCGCAGGCTGAGCCATACCGTCCCACGTTAGCGCCGTTCCCCTCTCTGCCAATATGAGTGAGACACCGATCCATCCCGAGTTTAGTGTACGAGGGTGATCGAGGCCGTTCCCATGTCGTTTGCTCTTTCCGTGATGCCGTTGCTCCATCAAGATACCGGGGTGTCACCGACCCGGACCCGTCGTCAGTTTAGCACCGCCTATAAGCTCCAG
>NZ_JBDNFF010000187.1:0-11615 GCF_041689975.1 Gemmatimonas sp. | reverse complement strand
TGCGGGTGATTTCGCGATTCGTTTGGCCACGGCCGCCGACGCGAGTGCGTTGTCCGAGTTTGCCGCGCACGTGTTTCATGAAACGTTCGCGCCCGATAATGACCCGATGGATATGCAGGTCTATCTACGCGACGCGTTCTCGCCGGAGCAACAGGCGGCGGAAATTGCCGATCCGTCGCGCGTCTGCCTGATGGCCATGGTCGGCGAGACGATGGCTGGGTACGCGCTGCTGCGTATCGATGCGACCGATCGTGGTGTGGCCGGAGACCCAACCGTTGAGCTGCAACGCTTCTACGTGGACCACGCCTGGCATGGCCAAGGCGTTGCGTCGCGTCTCATGGCGGCGTGCGTGGCGGCGGCGCGTGGGCGCGGCGTGGCGACGATGTGGCTTGGCGTATGGGAGCGAAATGCGCGGGCAATCCGCTTCTATGCCAAGCAAGGATTCACCGACAGTGGCACGCAGGAATTCTGCCTTGGCAACGATCTGCAGACCGACCGCGTGATGGTGCGGTCGGTCAGAGACAGGGTTTAGCGCTTACGCAGCGGCACCGGAGCGGTAGGGACGTCCATCTCGGTCGTCAAATGCGTCGCGCCGCGATGGCACATTACGCACGTCGTCTTCGGACGAGGGTCATCGAGTTCCTTGACCTTGGCGATGTACTTCCGGTCGATGTCCCGCTGCATCTTGACCATCTGCAGGGCGATGATCTTGTCCTTCCGCGCGTCGCTGGCGTAATCCTTGTTGTCCATGTGACAGCCAGTGCAATTGACACCGAGACCGCGACCGAACTGTTCATCCATCATGGTGACGAACTCTTTCGCGGGCATCGTCTTGTGCAGTTTCACGTTCTTGAACACGGTGCCGGCGGGTTCGTTCTCGCGGCCCACGAGCGTGGCCATCAGCTCGGCCACGGCTTCACGGCGCAGGGTATCGAGCTTCATGGGCGTGGGGGGCACACGACGGGGGCCCTGAGGCCGCGCCGTCGCGCCACCTTCCGCCGAGGCGATAGGACGTGCTTGCTGGACTGCCCCTTCCTTGGCGCCACGGGCGCACGCGACCGCCGATCCGATCATCACTACCGACACCACGATCCACGAACGCATACGGCCTCCAAGGCTCCAACCAAGGTTCAAACGACTGAGCACGGTAAATGTACGGTGGCGCCGCGTGGCTACCGCTTTCTGGCCAGGATCGTTCCGCGGCACGTGATCGCGCCGCACGAGCAGGGAAAACGCTTCTTGGCGGCCGGCGTGTGGCGCTCCGGCAAAATGTAGGCGTAGTCGTAGACCAGTTCTTCGCCCACCTCGATGTCATGGATCGCGTCGATCCAGATACGACCGTCGTCGATCACCGCGTCGCAGTTGGGGGCGCAAGAGTGATTGAGAAACCGCGCCTCGTTCCCGTCCACGGCTGCATCGATCACCACATCGTCGTCGACCGCGAAGAGGTACGTGTGGTGACGCTCGCCGACCACGTCCGGGTAGCGCGCTTCGGCCGCGCTCGGGGTGAGCCGCTCTCCGGCGTACTCGATGATGCGCGCGCCGCCGGCGATCGGGCGGGTGGCGTAGCCTCCGAAGCCCTGAATCGGGGAGTGCCGGACCTCAAATGGCGTCGATGTGTCGGTCATGATGACTGACAATCTCATCTATTTTGCGCTGGGAAGCCACATCTGGGGTCTGGATATAGATATATTGCGATTCTAAAAAGGAGACTTGACATATGAAACAGCCGGACGAGCGCGATGTCGCCGCACGGAACAGCGAGCGCGACGTCAGCGAAACCGGATTCGCGGCCCTCGGACTCGACCCCCGCATTGCCTCGGCGCTTGCTGCGCTAGGTTACGAAGAACCGACACCTGTTCAGCGCGCCGCGATTCCGCCGCTGCTGGAAGGTCGTGATGTGTTGGCGCAGGCGGCCACCGGTACCGGCAAGACCGCGGCGTTCGCATTGCCGTTGCTGAGCCGCGTGAATACGAGTGCGAAGGGCAGCGAGCGCACGTCGGCGCTGATCCTCGTCCCGACGCGTGAACTCGCCATGCAGGTGGCTGAGGCAGTGCATCGTTATGGCAAGCCGATGGGCGTGAGCGCACTGGCCGTGTACGGCGGCTCCTCGATGGAGATGCAGGTGCGCGCCCTCAAGCGTGGCGTCGACGTGGTGATCGCGACGCCGGGACGGGCGCTCGATCACATCCGTCGTCACACGCTGCAAATGACGTCGCTCAAGACCGTCGTGCTCGACGAAGCCGACGAGATGCTCGACATGGGGTTCGCAGAAGATCTCGAAGCGATTCTCGAGGCTACGCCGAAGTCGCGTCAGACGGCATTGTTCTCGGCCACGCTGCCGCCGCGCATCGTCAACATCGCGAAGCGTCAGCTGCGTGATCCCGTGTTCGTCACGATCGATCGCGAAGTCGTACCCGCTGGCGAAGCGGCCCGCGTGCGTCAGGTGGCGTATATCGTGCCGCGCGCGCACAAGATGACGGCCCTCGCGCGCGTGCTAGACATCGAGCAGCCCACCAGCGCGATCGTGTTCTGCCGTACGCGCACCGAAGTGGACGAACTCAGTGAAACGCTGATGGCGCGTGGTTTGCGCGCCGATGCGTTGCACGGTGGTCTGAGCCAGGACCAGCGCGATCGCGTGATGACGAAGTTCCGTACGAAGAAGACCGATCTGCTCATCGCGACGGACGTTGCGGCGCGCGGTCTCGACGTGAAGCATGTGTCGCATGTCGTGAACTTCGATGTGCCGGCCGACGCCGAGTCGTATGTGCACCGCATCGGCCGTACGGGTCGTGCCGGTCGTGAAGGGGTGGCGATAACGCTCGCCGAGCCGCGTGAACATCGACTGCTGCGCAACATCGAACGCATGACGAGTCAGCGGATCGAGATCGCGCAGGTGCCGACGGTCGACGATCTGCGCGCGCACCGCCTGGAGCTGGTGCGCACCACGTTGCGCGAGACGATCATGGAAGGTGGTCTCGACAAGTTCCGCAGTATCGTGGAGTCGCTCGCCGATGAGTTCGACGTGATGGACATCGCCGCTGCCGCCGTGAAGCTGTTCGACTCGCAAGACGAGACGGACGAGCCGGATATTCCGGCCGTTCAGCCACGCACCGACGATCGTAGCTCGCGCGACAGCAGCCGTGGTCGGGATGGCGCGCGCGAAGGCGCACGTGAAGGCGGTCGTCCGAGCCGTGGTGGCGAGGACGAGGCACCGCGGGGCGCAAAGGCAGCCAAGCGTGCGAAGCCGGAGTGGAGTGTGGCGCGGTTGTGGGTCGGTGCGGGTCGCAAGCTGAAGATGCGTCCGGGCGATCTCGTGGGCGCGATCGCGAATGAAGTCGGCATCGACGCCAGCGTGATCGGCGCCATCCAGATCGCCGACGGATACAGCACCGTCGAGGTTCCGGAGGAGATCGCCGAGGATATCATCACGGCGCTGCGGAATACGACGATCAAGGGCAAGAAGGTGTTGGTGCGTCGCGATCGGATGCGCTGAACAGCTTTGCACGAAGCATCAGAGGCCGGCCAACGAGCAATCGTCGGCTGGCCTCTGTCGTTCGGGGACAACTGGCGGCGGAATGGGCGCATTCTCGTGGCGTGCCGTAGCGTACGCGGTACATGTCTATGAGCAGAATTATCCTCGGTGTGATTGCCGTCTTACTACTGGTTCCCGCCCCCCAGGCCCAGGCCCAGGCCCAAGCCCAGGCAGCCGACGCCGAGCGCGGCAGCGTATTCGACAGCCTTGGTAATTCACCTTTGTTCGGCGCGTTCATCACGACCGATCGCGATGTTACCCGGCATTGTCGTGGTGGGTGACGTGCGTGGCGATTTCAGCATTCTCGGTCGCGTGCTCGAGAGTGCCGAGTTCTGCGCTGATTTTTGCGCGATCAAGCCAAGCGGAACATCTCGAAGGTGTCCAGGTCCTGTCGTTCGATGAGGCATTGCGCGAGGGCATGGGTTTCGCGCGTGGCCACGAGAAAATCCGGCCGGGTTTGGCGGAGCGCCTCTGCGTTCACTGCGCGATCAGTTCCACTGCGCGATCAGTTCCACTGCGTGATCAGTTCCACTGCCCCGTGCGCACCGTACGCCGCGCACGACTCCCGGGGGGCGGCGACGCACACGCCGCTGACCCGATCACGCAGAGGACGCGGAGGCGCAGAGAACGCAGAGCAACAGGCGAAGAACAGGAATCGGCACCCCTCTGACCGTATGGCTCGAAATGGGAGTCGTTCCGCCGAACTCCTCTCCGCGACCGCTCGACGCACTCGATCAGCGCACATAGCGGTAGATCGATGCGCACGAACGGCAGGGTGATGCCGCACAAAAGCGGGCGAGAACTCGGCACTCTCGAGTCGTGTGGCCATCGGCGGAAACACCGGCAGCCTGCGTGCGTCATCACGGAATCCAGACGGTCGCTGCAACGTGACACTGTATCTGGACGGGATGCTGGCTGGCTCGGATTACCTGCGCGGATGGATGCGGAAGAGATCGCGGCACTCGAGCTGTGTCCGACCGACTCCTACGCGCCAACCCGGTACCGCACCGTCAGCGACGGCTGCGCGACGCCGCTGGGCTGGACGCAGGCGCACCTGCGGAGGTAGCGCGCTAGTCGCCCACCAGTGTTGCGTCCTCGCGAGCTTCGGCCCGTGCGAGTTCCCGTTCACGGCTCGTGTTCAGCAATCGGTGCGCGGTGGTGCCGGTGATCAATCGCGCGCCCCGCTGATAGGTGACATACTGAAATGCCCACTGCACGAAGACCGTAAGCCGATTGCGCAGGCCGGCGAGATAGAGGATGTGGATGAAGAGCCAGGCGAGCCACGCGATGTAGCCCTGCAACTCCAGTGCGCCAACTGCCGCGACGGCGCGATGCCGACCGATCGTGGCCAGATCACCTTTGTTGAAATAGCGGAAGAATGTACGCGGCGTGCCGCCGAGATCGTGCAGAATACACCGTGCCGCGTGCTCGCCCATTTGATTGGCTGCCGGGGCGACGGCTGGCACTGGTGTACCGGCATCGGTGAGTACGGATGCGATGTCCCCGACGGCAAAGACATGGCTATCACCGGGCAAGGCGAGGTCCGGTCCGACAATCACGCGCCCGGCGCGATCGAGCGGGGTACCAAGCTGCTTGCCGAGTGGAGAGGCCTGGTTACCAGCGCCCCAGAACACCGTGTGCGCGAAGATCCGTTCGCCCGACGCTACGGTCACACCGGCGTCGTCCACGGTGGTGACGGCCGTGTTGGTGCGCACGTCTACGCCGAGGTCACGCAGGTCGCGCTCGGCACGTGCGCTGAGCGATTCGGGGAATTGCGGTAGCAAACGCGGCCCGGCTTCCAGCAGCACGATACGAGCGGACGTGGGATCGATGCGTCGGAAGTCGTTCTTCATGGCTTTGCGCGTGATCTCGGGGATCATGCCGGCCAGTTCGACGCCGGTCGGGCCACCGCCGACGATCACGAAGGTGAGCAGGGCCTCGCGCTGTCCTTCGGCGCTGGCGCGCTCGGCCGCTTCGAAGCTGAGCAGAAAGCGGCGACGCATTTCGAGGGCGTCCTCGATGCTCTTGAGACCCGGCGCGTTGTTCTCCCACTCGGGATGTCCGAAGTAGGCATGCCGGGCGCCGCTGGCCACGATGAGATAATCCCACGCGACGACACTGCTGCCGCCATCGAGCGTGAGCGTGTGCTGCGGCACATCGATACTGTCCACCTCCGCCATGATCACGGTGGCGTTCGGCTGATCGCGGAGCATCCAGCGAATCGGTACCGTGATGTCGGCCGGGTTGAGTACCGCCGTCGCCACCTGATACAGCAGCGGCTGAAACAGGTGATGATTTGTGCGGTCGATGAGCGTGATGCGCACCTCGGCCTTGGCGAGTGTGCGCGCAGCGGTCAGTCCCGCGAATCCACCACCGACGATGACCACATGTGGTCGAGGGTCGGTGGCGTGCATGCTGGTCACGCGCGTGCTGGTGTTCGGTTCAGCCTTCACGATATTTGCCCTGTGGTGGAGCGATTCAATCCACTCGCTCGATTACTTCGTCCAGAAAACTAAGCTGCCGCAGCCGCTGAGCTTCGGCTGGAACCGGGCGGGGACCTGACCGGCTCTATACACTTCGATGCCCGCGATGTTGTTCGGACGAACGAAGCCGTCCAGATCACCCGACGTGCGGCCGCTCATCCAGTGGCCATCGATGTAGATCGCGGGCACGCAGCGGTCTTCGTATATGCCGCGCATCATCACGTTTTCCCCGGCGTCCATGGTGCGCTCGAGAAGGAGACCCGGCACGGAGCGGAAGATATCCGACGTGACCACAGGTTGCCGCGCGTCGATTTCGCGCGGGGTCAGGAAGCGACCCATGCCCGAGCGCCGACGCTCCTGAAAGCCCAGCATATTCATGTCGATGGTGCGTGTGGCGCTGACCTTCATGGTGTCGAGCACCGATTTGCACGTTGTGAGGGCAACGCGCACTGGGGCGATGCTGTCGACGATGTCTACGGCGCGCCGTTCAGGATAGTAGCCCACGGCGCGCACTTCGAGCATGCGTGTACCCGACGGCGCGTCGGTCAGCGTCCACTCGCCGCGGGCATTCGAGCGCGTGTTCGGACCATCGACGATGCTGATCTGCGCGCCGGCCAGCGGACGGTCATCGGTGGTTGTCCGTACGATTCCGCTAAGCAGACCGTCGCCCACACGGATCTTGCGCGTCCTATCCGCCGCAGTGGCCACCGCACGTGACGGGCCAAGGTACAGATCCCGTCGATGAAAGCCGCTGGCGGACACCTCGCCGTCGATCATGGCGGTGCTGTCGGGGCCACGGGTGGCCATGAGTATCATGATGCCGGGGCTGGGCACGTTGCAGAGGGAGAACCAGCCTTTCTCGCGGGTGGTCGACGTGCGCCGCGATATGCGTTGCGTCATGCCCGCCTTTCCGAACGTCAGCTCAATCCATTCGGCGATGACGGTAGCGCCGACCGCAGGCGTCCGGCCGTGCGCGTCATGCACTGAGCCGATCACCACGGCGCCGGCGCCCGAGCCGGATGATGCGCCACAGATGGCGGCTCGCAGTCGAGCGGGAGTGGGCACGGCCAGATGTGCCTGAACGGCACTCGTCCCAGTGACGGTGACGGTACGCGCGATGGGATCGAGCCCGAGCGAATCGAGCATCGGATGAAAGAAACCGATCGCGTGGCCCCCGCCGGCACGCTGTCGAAGCTGAATCGTCCCATGGAGTCGGAGACGATCGTGCGGCCGAAGTCCGCGAGCGTGTCGGCCGTCACCAGTTGAACTATCGCGCCGACGAGCGGTCGGGCCGCGACGCTGTCGTGTACCATACCGTACACGGTTGCACCGGTCGAACCCTTCGCTTCCTGTCGGGTGGGCGGGGTGCGCTGTGCCGACGAGGGCACGGCGTAGGTCGCTGCCACAAGTGCCGAGAGTGCCGAGAGTGCCGAGAGTGCCGAGAGTGCCGAGAGTGCCGTGCTCAGTCGTCGTCCGAATGGCATCAAACGGGTACCGTCTCAGGGAAGCGGAAGGACTGGGAATCGAACGCGACCAGACCAATGGACGTTCATTCGAAGAGTTGCCAGACGGCTTCCGCTGACTGAGTGTAGCGACAGTTTTCCAGACACGCCACTTCTCCCTGTTTCCACCGACTGGACCGGCCGCCGATGACGTTGTTTCCGCAGGGTTGGACCCACTATCTCGTGGGTGGTCTCACGATCGGCCTTGGCGTCGGGGTGCTGTTTGCGCTGACGGGATTGATCGGAGGCATGAGCAGTGTGTACTCGTCCACGTGGTCCTACGTGGTGCGCAGTCCGTACTTTCGGCAGCCGCGCCTGGTGAAGAGCCGCGCGTGGCGTCTGGCATACGCTACCGGCCTCGTCGTGGGGGCATTCGCGTGGTGGACGGCGTTCGGCGATGGGATGCGGGTGGCGGTTTCGATTCCGCCATGGCAGCTCGCGTTGGGCGGTGTGCTGGTGGGGTACGGCGCGCGACTGTCTCGCGGCTGCACCTCGGGACACGGGATCTGCGGACTGGCGTCGCTCAAGCTGCCGTCGCTGTTGGCGGTACTGACATTCATGGCCACCGCGTTCATCACGGCCAATCTACTCGCGCGTATCGGGGGGAGCTGAGTCGATGCTCAAGTCAGCCCTTGGCGGCGGTGCCCTGTTCGGATTCGGCCTGGCCTTGTCCACGATGATTCAACCGCACGTGGTGCTCAGCTTCTTGCGCTTTCAGGATATGGGGCTGATGCTGGTGCTGGGCGGTGCGGTGGTGGTCACCTTTCTGGTGTATCGCTTCGTACCCAAGCTGCTGCGGCGGCCAGTGCTGGGCGGAGCCTTCGGCATGCACGATTCGGTGATGGATCGCTCCACGATTATCGGGGCGGCCATCTTCGGCATCGGCTGGGGTATCACCGGCGTGTGTCCCGGGCCAGCGATCGCCGGACTCGGCGCCGGAAGCTGGGAATTGCTGTACGCCATCGGTGGCATCGCGCTGGGCGCCCTATTGCAGGGACTCACGGCGGCGCGTGAGGCTCGGAACTGATCACACAGAGAAAAAGATTAAAAGAGAAAAAGAGTATCAGTAGCGTCCCAACGTTTTGGGATTGGAACGGTATAAGTGGTTGATTTACTTGGGGTTCGCCGCGCTCATGTCCGTTGGCACGATGCCCATTTCCATCATCGTGCTGTTCTTCGCGTCTCTTCGTGTGCTCCGCGAGCTTCGCGCGAACCAGCTGGCTCTCCGATCACTCCGCTGCACCCGCCAGCACCGCCGTTCGCGCGAAGTCCGCGAAGATCGCGAAGGCCCGCGAAGAACAGCAACACCAGGAGTGGTGTCCCCACGTGTTCAGGTGAAGACGCACCTCTGGATCGCGAAGCAAGGTCTACCGCTTGACCGGCAGAGCATGCACGAAATGCTACAGATCCTGAGGGTGGCCCTTTTCGCGCAGGTCCAGCTCCATCAACTACTTACGCCACCACCCCGTTATTCAGAATCTGATTTCGAGCCCATTCCACTCGTTCTCCTCTGAAAAACGTTGGGACACTACTGAAAGAGTATGATTCCCGTGTGATCAGTTCCTCATTGGATTGAAGCACAGTCGTGGTGCATGGGATGCCCACACGCTTGAACACGCACGTTTCCCGGTGCGAGGCAAGCACGACGATGGTCAACTGTGCTACCTGAGCACCTGCGTGGCGGGCCCTTCTTCGACGATCGTGCCCTCGGATAGCATCACGACGCGATCAGCGTAGCTGCGCGCAAACTCGGCGTCGTGCGTCACGATCAGGAGACCGCGTCCCTGAGCGGCCAACGTGCGCACCGATTCACCGAGCGCGGCGCGGCGGGCGGGATCGAGCGCCGATGTAGGCTCGTCCATCAAGAGCAGCTGAGGGTCGGGAGCCAGCGCGCGCGCAATCGCCACGCGCTGCGCCTCACCGCCGGAGAGCTGGCGCGGATACGCATGCGCGCGCGCCGATACGCCCAGCGACTCGAGCAGTTGCGTGGCGGTGACGGCGGCGCTTTCGCGTGATTGTCCGAGCGCGTGAATCGGCGCCAGCATGACGTTCTCGAGCGCGGTGAGATGCTCGAAGAGCGCGTGACTCTGGAACACCACTCCTACGCGACGACGCAGCGCGCGGAGCCGCGACTCCGGTTTCAATTCACCGGGCGCGAGAGCTACGTCACCGATCTCGACTGTGCCGGACGAGAACGGCTGCAGCGCGGCCACGATGCGCAGCACCGTGGTCTTGCCGGCGCCGGACACCCCCATCACTGCGCACACCTCGCCGACACCGACGTCGAGATCGAGTCCGCGCAGGATCATCCGTTCGCCACGAACGGCGTGCAGCGCGCGCACGCGCAACGTAGTGACAACCGCCGTACCGGTACCCGGCGCGTGTGTCATGTCGTGATTCATGACAGTTTCCACCGATGTTCAAGGCGACGAGCCATGCGTGAGAGCGGTAGCGACATGGCGAGATACACGATCGCGCAGAGCGCGCCGGGGATTGCCCAGCTACCGGCGTTGGTCGCGTAGATCGCCGTCTGCTTGGTGAGTTCGACAACGGTGATGACCGACACGAGCGACGAATCCTTGAGTAGCGCCACGAAGTCGTTCGTCATGGGCGCCAGGGCCAGTCGCAAGGCCTGCGGTCCGCGCACGAGACGCAGGATCTGAAACTCGGAGAGGCCGAGTGTGCGTGCGGCCTCGAGCTGCAGCGTGGGGATCGCTTCGAGCGCTGCACGGTAAATCTCCGATTCGTAGGCGGCGTAGTTCAGGCCAAGTCCGATCACGGCAGCAGCGAACGCGGGGAGTCGCACGGCGTCCGACAGTCCGTAGTAGAGCACAAACAGCTGCAGCAGCACCGGTGTGCCTCGGATGAGCTCCACGTACGCCGTGAGCAGGAGGCGCACTGAACGTGATCCGTACACGCGTCCGGCGGCGACTCCGATGCCGATCGCGATGGCGAGCGCCATCGCGAGTACCGACAACACCAGCGTGATCACTGCGGCGCGCAGCAGAGACGGGAGGTATGTCGCGATGGATGCGGACGTACGCGTCGCTTGCGCGGTCGTCGCGGTGGGAGCCGCCGTGGTGTCACGGCCGGGCATGGAATCCCGCAGCACTTTCTGCTGAAACTCGGCTTGCTGTGTATCCCACACGTTCCACGAACGGAACACGCGCTCGAGGGAGCCGTCGCGCATACGTGCACGCAGCGTCGTGTTCACGGAGTCGCGCAGCGCGCTGTCGCCGGCCGCAAGCACGGCCACGTAATGCCCGCGGGCCAGCGGCACCGGCTGAATCACGAAGCCACCAATGCGACGCAGCGAGCGCTCGGCCAGTACGTGGTCCAGCAACACGGCATCCACGCGTCCGCTCACGAGATCACTGTAAGGATGCACGTCGTCGTCGTACGACACCGGCAGCACGCCGTGCGACGTCCTGGCCGCCAGCAGCATCTCCCACGCCATGGTGGCGCCCAAGGTGGCTACGCGCCGGCCCCGTAAGTCGGCGAGCGTGCGGACACGGGCGCTGTCGGCCGCTCGTACGGCGAGCACCTCGCGGAACTCGTAATACGGCAGCGATACGGCGAAACGCGCATGCAGCGCGGGGCGATCTTCGAGGCCGGACATGCCGATCGTGAAGTCGCCACGGGCCAGCGACTGCTCGATCGACGCCCACGCCACCTGCACGAACTGCGGCTCGCGACCGACGCCCTGTGCGATCATCGTCGCGATCTCGACGTCGAAGCCGCGTACACGGGCCGGGTTTGCCGGATCGGCCTCCACGAAGGGGGCGCCTCCCTCGGCATCGCCGCCCCAGCGCAGAGGCGGCACGGACGCCGGAGTGACTGCCGCGGGACCTCCGCAGCCCCCGGTCACCACGAGCAGCGCGGCCATCAAGATCAACCGCGTTGCAATTCGGATCATGGAGCGGGGCTGGGAGGGAGGGGCGGCGGCTCCGAAAAGCTATCGTGTGTGACGGCCGTCGCAACGCGTGGCCGCCGGATCGCGTCGACGGTGAGGAGCAGCCTACAGCACAAGCAACAGCCAAGGGCAACAGCAACAGCCAAGGGCAACAGCAACAGCCAAGGGCAACAGCAACAGCC
>NZ_JBDNFF010000186.1:0-6048 GCF_041689975.1 Gemmatimonas sp. | reverse complement strand
CCAACATCCGAACCGAAGGTCCTGAAGGCGACACACACATTCGGGCCGTGGATCTGCGCGCGGTGAAGCGCGATGCGGGCGAGTTCGGCATGCTGAGCTACGATCCGGCTTTCATGAACATGGCGTCGTGCCGTAGCGCGATCACGTTCATCGATGGTGACAAGGGCATCGTCCGCTATCGCGGATACCCCATCGAACAGCTCGCGAAGAAGGCAACGTTGTTGGAAGTAGCCTACCTGTTGCGTCATGGCGAGTTGCCCGATCAGCCGCAGTACGTCACGTGGGTGCACGACATCACGTACCACACGTACGTACACGAAAACATCCGGAAGTTTCTGGAAGGGTTCCGATACGATGCGCACCCGATGTCGATGTTGTGCAGCGCGACTGCCGCGCTGTCCAGCTTCTATCCGCAGGCGCGTGATTCCGATGACTATTTCATCGCGCGCAAGCTGTACCCGAACGTGGACTTCTATACTGTGCTGATCTATCGCTCCATGGCGTTCCCGACCGACTTCTTCACGGTGCTTTTCGCCGTGGCGCGTGTGTCGGGCTGGATGGTGCAGTGGGAGGAGATGATTTTAGACAAGGAGCAGAAGATCGCGCGTCCTCGTCAGATTTACATCGGCGAGGTTGAGCGGCAGTACACAGACCAGCTCGGCGAGAAGTTTCCACCGGCGCGGAAGAATAGCATTCGGAATTGAGTAGTGTCTCTGAACTTCAACTGCTGCTCACAGATTCTGCGGCGCACGCAGACGTCTAGCTGAAAAACGAACGGGTCCCTATGCAAACGATCGATATTGTCATTCCGACCTTCAAGCGTGCGCACATGCTGCTTCGCACACTGGAAAGTATTCGCAGAGCAAGATGTCCAAGTGGCATTTTCCTGCGGGTTATCGTCGTGGATAATAACTCTCAAGATCAAACCGAATCAATTGTCAGAGAATTCTCTGCTTCGTCGCACCTGTGTGTTACCTACCTCCATGAAGCTCGTGCGGGACGGTCAGCGGCAATCAACGCAGGTGTAAAGTCCTCAGAAGCTGAGTATGTGGGATTCATCGACGATGACGAGGAGCTTTTTCCGGAATGGATCGAAGCCGTCGCCGAAGCCCTTCAGACGACGGCCGCAGACTACCTTGGTGGTGCATGCGTCCCTGACTTTACAGGCATACTCCCAGATTGGCTGCCGTCCGATTGGCCGGGTGTTTTAGGAGACATTTCTGGACCAGAGGAAGTTGTCCAATTCACGTCTGAAGGAAACGCATTTTTCACCGGTGGCAACGGGGTGATCCGGCGTGAGCTTTTTTTACGGATCGGCTGTTACAATCCGCTGTTAGGGCGTACGGGCCAGCAAAGCCTGATGTCGTGTGAGGACCGCGATCTCTTTGATCGGCTTCTGGAACATGGGTGCCGTGGCTTTTTTGTCCCGAGCATGAAAGTTTGGCATCATGTCCCCCCCGAACGTCTCACACAGGAGTATTTTCGACGTTGGGCCTTTGATCACGGCGCGTCTCTGACTGTGTACAGTCGCTTGACAGGCCGCTCAACGAAGCGCTCATTCTTCGGTGTCGAGCGATGGATCTGGCGATCGACGGCAGGTCACCTTGTCACTCTTCTGACTCCAAGAGTCGCCTCAGGAATCAAACGATCGCAAGCGTTTTCTTCAGAGCTTCACCTGCGCGAGTTTGCTGGTCGTCTGCGTGGCCGAACGTATCCTTTGCCGCAGGGGGAGATGGCGTAGAGGCGGCGAACTGAGTCCCTGTCTGTAGTGCAACAGCTCAACGAGTTGTGTCGTCCACGGCGCTTGCTCGTGACGCTAGAAGGTTCCAGCACCATCACAAGGTACGGGAGCATCCTGTGACATCGATCCATGCCAAGCGCGTACGCAGGCTGCAATGCATCCAATGCGGCCCATGACATCTATAACACCGAAGCGCGTGACAACGGTCACCGCAATGATCCCCTGCTACAACGCGGCGCAGTTCATCGAAGAAGCAATCGCGTCGACGCAGCAGCAGACCCGTCCGCCCGACGAGATCATCGTGATTGACGACTGCTCGACCGACGGGTCCGGCGATATTGCGGAACGGATGGGCGTGCGGGTGCTACGGACTGCGGTGAACGGAGGCGGAGGTGCGGCGCGCAATCTCGGAATACGCGAGGCGCGAGGTGATGTGGTTGCCTGGCTGGACGCCGACGATTTTTGGGAACCGCATCATCTCGCGACCGTGGTCGGCTTGCTCGAGCAGCACCCGGATGCTTCATTAGCTTTCTCGCTGGTGCGCGAGTTCGGTGACCGGAGCGGAATATGGGCTGAGTGCTTGCCCGCCGGGTCACCGTGCGACGCCCTAGAAGCGTGCCTGCATCGATGCGTGGTGCCACACATTTCGGTCGTCGTTTTTCTCGAAGCACTTCGGAATGTTGGCGGTTACGACGAGTCGATGCGCGTGGGCGCGGACTACGACATTTGGTTGCGGTTGTCCGCCGTACACCGGTTCGTGTGTACCCACGAGATCACGGCTAACTGGCGTCAGCACGACTCACAGATCAGCGGTGGGTCCGGCGGTGGCGGCAAGCTCTTCGCTTACTGGGAGATGAAGTATGCGTCACGCGCTCGATTCCTGTCGGCGACGCAAGCAAGTGGCGATCTAGACCGCTTCCGACTGGTTGAGGCTCTGATGATTCGGGTATCGCAGTCGCACCTGATGTGCGCGTGGTGGGCACGGGACGAGAGACAGCTGGCATTCCATCTAGAGCGCGTTCCCGATGTGGCGGACGCTCGCGCACTTCGCCAGCGTTGGCGGCGCCGCGCTCGAATGTTACATGCGGCGCGTGTGTGGGACGCGGTACGATCCTCGGCACGTGCCATTGTCCGGACGTTGACGGGAGGCTCGAGTACGACCTTCGGGAAGGTTCCTTGACGCCAGAAGTCGCTGCTGCTCAATGCCGGCTTGCCTGTCGGTGTGATCCTCCGCCGTTTGTGGTTGACTCGCAGCTTTGTGATAACAGGAGAAGGACGAAAGACAACGACGCGGCGGAGCGACCGGGAAAGTCGTTGTCCACGCAAGGTCGAGAGCGTCGACTCGCGATCAAGCAAGCCCCATCCGCTTTATGGACTTCGTTACCTTCGCCATCGCGCGCACTACAAACGACCGATCTAGAATCGTGTTGAGAAATTTGATTCACTCAAGAAGCGACGCGGTTGAGCTTCACGTCTTCGGAATCCACATCTGACGATTCATATGCCGTCAACAGCTGGCGGAAGTGTAAAGAATCTCGGCCAGCAGCAGCAACCGATCCGTCGAAAACAAGACGACCCTCGCTCAGCACGAGCAGTCGATCACACGCTTTAATTGTTTGAAGGCGATGCGCAATGATCACGACGGTGCGTGTTCCACGAAGCGAGTGAATCGCGTTCATGACCGCGGCTTCAGTGACGCCATCGAGGGCGCTCGTCGCTTCGTCGAACACCAGCAGTTCCGGGTTCACGAAGAGCGCCCGCGCGATGCCGATACGCTGACGCTGGCCGCCTGACAATGCCACCCCCCGCTCTCCCACTACCGTATCGAAACCATTGGGCAGCGATTCGATGAACTCTGTTGCCTGAGCAAGCCGCGCCGCCTCGTACACTGCGACATTATCGATCTCCTCCAGCGGCAGTCCCAAAGCTATGTTCTCGCGAACCGAAGCGTTCGTCAAGAAGACGCTCTGCGGCACATATCCCACCAACTTACGCCAGTCGCGAACGGTCGCATTTGACAAGCGCCCAACCGGAGTGAACACGTCTCCCTGTTGCGGAACGCAAAGCCCGAGCAGAATATCTGCCAGCGTTGTCTTGCCGGAACCAGAGCGGCCGACAAGTCCGATGCTCTCACCGTGTTCAATGGTGAGCGTGATCTCGGATAACGCGGGTCGGGCAGAGTTTGCGTAGGTGAATCCAACCTCGGACAGCTCAAGTAGGTCGCCCTTGAGTGTGGATCGTGACGGCTCAATGCCGTTCGCGTTCTTCCGCACATCGGTCTTAAGAACAGCCACGTAAACCAAGTGCAGCTTACGCACCGCCGGCTCGGCAAAACGCGCCTCCATGATCGATGCATATATCTGCTGGGCGGCGGGGAGCAGTCGATACCCCACAAACGCGTATAGTGCGAGCGTGGGGATGACAGTTGCTGCGGTGCTCCCCGACTCCACGAACAGGTAGAGCGCTACGGCGAGAATGCCGCCGAAAGCGATGGGCTCCAGGAGAAACCGAGGCGCTGCGCCGAGCACCATGCTCTTGGCGTTAGCGTCGGCGATCACCGAAGCATGAGTGTCGAAGCGCGTGACCGCCTGCGCCTCTCGTCCCAGAACCTGAAGTTCTTTCACACCAGCCAATCCTTCCTGTGCGGCCCGATGCCTTTCATCCTGCGCCCGCGAGACTCGGTGGCCGATGCTGGATTGCTTTCCCCGAATCATGCGGTAAATGACGAAATAACTACCACCGATTACCAACATTGCCGTGAGCGCCACTGAAGGGCTTTGGAAAAGTAAAAGCATTATGAGGGCGAGCACGACGCTAACCCTCGAAGTGAATTGCAACGCCGCGCTCGTGAGACGACCAACTGCCGACACGTCGTGGTACAGAAGATTCTGCAGAAACGATGCATCGTTCATCACGTGAAATTCGTACGGCTGATGCAGAAAAGCATCGAAGAGGGTCACTGTAAGCCGTGACTGCGTTCGTGCCGCCTGCTTTTGCTGAATCCAAAGCGCAAAAACGGATGCCGCACTACTAACAAATAGCGCAGCTCCCACAAGCGCTCCGAGCACGAACACCTTTTCTGTCGGGGACGTCGCTCCAACCGACTCCACCAAACGTCGAACGATGGCGTAACGATCGATGGATGATGGATCCATCAGTACGGCCATGAAGGGAAGAATCGAGGCTACGCCGATGGTTTCGAAGAGTGCCACCGCGACTGATGCAATGAACACCACCGTCAGGCGCCAACGCTCACCATGAGGGAACAGGTCGGCAAGGCAGCGCAGCAGGCTTTGCGTTTCGGCTTGTTCGCTGCTCAGCCGGAGATTTCGCATGGTTGTTATCTGATCACAGGAGAACTGGGAATGACCAAAGTGGCCCGGCGAGGCTGCTAGGCTCTGTCAGCCTCTTGAGCGATACCAGTCGCTCGCGGAGGCAGCTAAACACTGCCTTCAGCAAGACTTGAACGCGCGGTAGATATATTGCTCTACTATGTAAAGACTAATCGACCTCAGTGCGGAAACCGATAGCTCCACGGTCGCTCAAGTTGTCCGCTACCAAGTGTGTTCCGAAGTCTGCCAATCCCCCTCGAATGTCCACTTAGGCGGACTTCGGAAGTCCCGCTCCCTCCAGCGCTGCAAGCAGGCGACGGCGAAAGGCATCACGGCTAAAGTGATCAGCTCTCCTGCGTGCTGCTTGGGACATGGTGGACAACACGTCGGGGTTGCTGGCCAGGTGTCGGGTAATCGTCTTCAACTCATCCATGGTCCGCCAAAGAAAGCCGTTTACCCCATGTTGGACGATTTCCGGCTGGCCGCCGCGATCGATGACCACCGGTACACAACCAGCAGCCATCGCCTCTACTGTCACTATCCCGAAGTGCTCCATAAGTCGAGGGTTGTAGTCTGTTTCACCGAAACCAGCAGCATGCCAAAAGATCGAAGCACTGGTATAATGAGATCGGAGCAGATGGTGATCGGCGTTCGCAATGACCTCAGCTCTCGCGTTCATCGCAGCCTGTCGGACCATTTCGAAATACGTCCGGTCCTCCAACGACGTGTTTAGCCCGCCAACACTGACGTACTTCCACCGCTCTAGATTTAGCTGAGAATAAGCGGACATCATCCCCAGCTGACGTTTTTTCGTGCCTCCGCTGGTAAAGCGACCGACGCTGAGAATCTTGTTCTGCTTTGGGCCTTCCGCCTCGATTCGTGTTTCCGCGGGAGCATAGATGACCGTGGCATCCAGACCCCACCAGCGTGCTGTGTAGTCACGGCTGAACTCAGAGTTGGTGAGCACGGTGCCGT
>NZ_JBDNFF010000185.1:0-10515 GCF_041689975.1 Gemmatimonas sp. | reverse complement strand
GCCATGGGGCAGGCGGCCGGTGCGTGCCGATGCTGGATGGGCACCGGCATCGGGGCGTCGGTAGAAACGACTGCGGGCGCGCCGTGGTGGGAATGGGCGGAGGCCACTTCAGCAGCCAATGCGGCAACTGGCGCCGCGACCACGACCGTGTGGCGTTCACAATCCACACCGGCGGCTGGAAAAACTCCCTGCAGCAGCTGCACTCCGAAGAGCGCGATGGCGGCGATGCGTCGGCCGACGTCCATCGCCGTGAATGTAGCGATGGATGCCCCTGCGCGGTATGTCCGCATGTGCTGGTCTACGTACTCTCGCGCATGGAGGGCCGCCGGCGCACCGTGCTCAGCCAGCGACCGATCGGGATACTTACGTGTTCTCGAGCGTGACCGGCTCCATACGCGGAGCGAGCAGATGGATAATCAGCAGCGCGGTGATGTACGCCGATCCGCAAATCATGAACACCGGCAGGTAGTTGCTGCCGCTCGACTCGAGAATCTTGCCGGTGAGCCGCTGAAAGAGCACGCCGCCTAAGGCCCCCGCAAAGCCACCGAGTCCGACCACCGACCCGATGGCCTGACGCGGAAACATGTCACTGGTGAGTGTAAAGAGGTTGGCCGACCACCACTGGTGCGCCGCCGCGGCCACGCTCACGAGCGCGACCGCAACCCATAGCGAGTTGGCGAGCGGCGCCATCGCCGTCGGCACGATGAGCAGAGCCGCAATCAGCAAAGCGGTTTTGCGAGCCTTGTGCACTTCCCAGCCTCGCTTGATCAGTGCGCCCGACAACCAGCCACCACCGACCGAGCCAATATCGGCGACGAGGTAGATGATGATGATGGGTAAGGCCAGCTTGCCGAGCTTGATGCCATAGCGCGCGTCGAGAAACTTGGGCAGCCAGAATAGGTAAAACCACCAGACGCCGTCGGTGAGGAACTTCCCCACGACAAAGGTCCACGTCTGACGGAAGCTCAGCAGGTGCAGCCAGCGCACGCGCAGTGGCGTTACGGGTTCGTGGTGCTCCGTCCCCCCTCGCGGATGTACGACAGCTCGGCGGCGGATAGCTTCTTGCTCTCTTCAGGGCGCGTGTATGTGGGCCACCAAAACAGCAGCCACACGAAACCGAACAGGCCAGTCACGACGAACGCCTCGCGCCAGCCCCACGTGAGCGTGATCCATGGCACGATGATCGCCGTGATCATGGCGCCCACATTCGAGCCGGCGTTGAAAATGCCGGTGGAGAACGCCCGCTCGTGCTTCGGAAACCACTCGGCCGTGGCTTTGATCGCTGCCGGAAAGTTGCCCGACTCGCCCAGTCCCAACACGAAGCGCGCGAGCGCGAAACCGAACATGCTGTGCACCAGTCCATGCGCTGCGGCCGCAATGCTCCATACGATCACGGCAACGGCGAAGCCCAAGCGCACGCCGACCTTATCGATGAACCGACCCACGAACAGAAAGCCGATCGCATAGGCCGCCGTCCAGTACGACGTAATGTCGGCGTACTGGACTTCTGACCAGCCGAACTCCGCCTGCAGCGTCGGGGCGAGGATGCCCGTGACCTGTCGATCGATGTAATTGATCGTCGTCGCGAAGAAGAGCAGCGCGCAGATCGTCCAGCGATATCCGCCGATCTTCGCCATCGCCGGTTTGTCGAGCGTGGTCATCGCATCACGTGGCGGGAGAGAGAAGCTGCTCGACGTCGGCCACGCGCACGCGGTTGATGTCGCCGGGGATGGTCAGTTTGAGCGCGCTGGCCGCGGTGGCGAATCGCACGGCGTAGTCCAATGGGGCATCCGCGAGCAACTGATGCAGCAGTCCGGCCACGAAGGCATCGCCGCCGCCCACACGATCGACCAGTTGCACCTCGTAGCGGCCGCCGTAATGCATCGCGTTCGTGGCGGCATCCCAGAGATGCGCCTGCCATCCGTGCACGCTGGCCGAGAGGATTTCACGCTGCGTGGTCGCCACTCGCGCACAGCCGTACTCACGGTGTAACGCTTCAGCGGTGGCGCGAATCGCCTCAGGTGCCTCCGGTGCGTTGCCTGCGGTCGTGTGGCCAAGCATCACCTCGATGGCGCCCGGATTCGCGATCAGGCACGTCGCGCGCGCGGCGAGCGGCTGCATGATCGCGCGCGGGTCGCGACCGGCCCACAGCGCGGGGCGATAATTGAGGTCGAGACTCACGGGTACGCGATGTGCTTCCGCAGCATCGAGCGCATCGTGCACGCACCGCAACGGCGCATCACCCAGCGCCGGTGATATCCCGGTCAGATGCAGCCAGCGCGCCCCGCTCAGGATCGACGCCCAGTCGAAGTCCGTCGGTGCGAGTTGCGAGAACGCGGAATGGGCGCGGTCGTAGACCACGCGCAGTGGACGGAGGTCGGCGCCGCCCTCCAGGAAGTACAGACCCATGCGAGCGCCACGACGCCGCACGTGTCGGGTATCCACGCCTTCCGCGCCGAGCGCGCGTACGGCGGCGTCGCCGATGGGTCCTTCTGGTAAAATCGTGATGTGCTGTGAGGCCGTACCCAAGTTGGCCAGCCCCGCTGCGACGTTGGCTTCAGCGCCTCCCCACCACGTCCGAAGTGATGGCGATTGAAACAGGCGTTCTCTCTCTGGCGGCGACAGCCGCAGTAGTACCTCGCCGAAGGTGACGACGGGTGCCGTGGCGGCGCTCATACGGTGACCCGCGCAGCACGCGCCGCGGCAATTCCGTCGGTCACTTTCCGCGCGCGCGCTGTGATGGTCGCGAAGTCGCGGGCCTGCACGAGCTTCGGATCCACCAGCGCCGAACCGAGTCCTACCGCCACCGCGCCGGCGGCGAGCCAGGCGCCCACGTTGTCCGGCGTCACGCCGCCCGTCGGCATGAGTTCCAGAAACGGCATCGGCGCCATGACGCCCTTGATGTACGCCGGGCCCAGTGTGTCTGCGGGGAACACCTTCACGAGATCCGCCCCCGCGGTGTACGCGCGGAAGATCTCGGTCGGGGTGTAGGCGCCCGGAAACGCGGGAACGTCGTAGGTATGCGCGGTGGCCAGCATGTCGGCGTCGAACACCGGACTGACGAGATACTGCGCGCCAGCCTCGATGGCCGCGCGTGCTGGTTGGGCGCCAAGTACCGAACCGGCGCCCACCAGTAGCGAGCGGTCGCTGTTCCGCAGCGTCTCGATGAGAGACAGCGCCCCCGGTGTGGTGAGTGTGACTTCAATGGCGTGCACTCCGCCCGCCATGAGTGCGGCCGCCACGTCGCGTCCGCGACTGGCATCACTCAAACGAACGACCGCGACCGCCCCGTGCGCGAGCAGCGCATCGACCACAGCGCGCCGCGCGGCCGAACGGGCGGGAGTCACACCGCGCATGATGTCGAGGGCGTCGATCATGATGCTCCGTCGGGCATGGATTCGAGCATCGAGGCGAGTGCTGCGTCGATGCCGTTTGTCAGGATGTGGGACAGTTGCTTGGTGACCGCCTCGGCGAACGTCGGAAGTGCGCTCAGGTCCACTCCCCAGAGCTCCTCGTCGGCGGTGATACAATCGACCATCGCGCGCAGTATTTTGAAGTCAGGCGTGGTCCGAGTCGAGTGGTCGCTCGTTGCCGGAATTCCGCTGGCGTGCCATTGCGCCGTGATCCGCTCGCCACCGGGATCGGCAGGAACGGATTGACCGGCGCGCGCACGCTGCGCTTGCAGATCGCCGCGCAGAAACAGCAGGTGGGCCGCAAAACCGAACACCAGCGTGGCTGGAACCGCGCCTGCGACCTGAGCGCTGCGCAGGATCGTCTGCTGGGTGTGTTCGGGACAGCACTCTTGTACGGTGACGGAATCATCACCCCGGCCATCTCGGTGCTGGGCGCGGTTGAAGGCCTCGACATCGTAACGCCGACGCTGTCACCGTACGTCGTGGAGATCACGTTAGTGATTCTGGTGACCCTCTTCGCCGCGCAGCGATTCGGTACGGCCAAAGTCGGCCGCGCTTTCGGCCCGCTCACGTTGCTGTGGTTCTTCGTGATCGGTTCACTCGGACTGGCGTCGATCATCGACACGCCGCAGGTGCTGAATGCGCTGAACCCGCTGCATGGCTTTCGCTTCCTGCTGCATCACGGCGCGGGTGGATTCGTGGCGCTCGGTGCGGTGTTCCTTTCCGTCACCGGTGCGGAGGCGCTGTACGCGGACATGGGACACTTCGGCAAAGTACCGATCCGTCGCGCCTTCTTCGCGGTCGTGCTGCCCGCGCTGCTGCTGAACTATTTCGGTCAGGGGGCCCTGCTGTTGCGCGACCCAGCGGCGGTGAGCAATCCATTTTATTTGCTGGCGCCATCGTGGTTTCTCGTGCCGCTGCTCATCATCGCGACCATGGCCGCGATCGTCGCGTCGCAAGCGCTCATCTCCGGCGCGTTTTCACTCGCGCGGCAGTCCATTCAACTCGGCTCCTTGCCGCGCATGACGATCGTGCAGACGTCACAGGAGGAGTACGGGCAGATCTACATCCCGCAGATCAATGGCACGATGGCGATTACCACGCTGCTGTTTGCCGCGGTGGCGCGGACCCGATGGAACTGGCCGCTTTGGCAGGTGCTCGGGCTGGCTGCGTTCTTCTTCGTCGTGGACTTCACCTTTCTGGGTGCGAACGTGATCAAGATCGCCGACGGCGGTTGGGTGCCGCTGGCGCTCGCGGCCGCCCTGCTTCTGTTGATGACTACGTGGAAACGCGGACGCCACGCGTTGCAGCAGTTGATGCAGCAGGCTGGCTTGCCGCTCGAGCTGATGCTCGATGAGCTGGGCCGCCGGCCGGCTCACCGCGTGCCCGGCACGGCCGTGTTTCTCACCAGCGACAGCAAGGGCGCGCCGGTGGTGCTGTTGCATCATCTGAAACACAACAAGGCGCTGCACCAGCAGGTGGTCCTGCTCTCGATCACCTCGAGCAATGTGCCTGCCGTGTTGCGCGAGGAGCGCGTGACGGTCCAGCCGCTCGAGCACGGTTTCTGGAGGGTGACGGCGCGCTATGGCTTTATGGAGAGCCCTGACGTCCCCGCACTACTCGCGCAGTGCGCAGAGCATGGCATCGTCGCTCGGCCCATGGAAACGAGCTATTACGTGGGACACGAACGCCTCCTCCCCACGGGATCGACCAAAATAGCGGGATGGCGGAAGCGTCTCTTCGTACTGATGGCGCGCAACGCGCAGTCGGCGGCACAGTTCTTCCAGCTGCCGTCGAATCGAGTCGTAGAGATGGGCGCGCAGATCGAATTCTGAGCGCGCGATGCGTGCGAATGGAGGATTATCCGATGGATGTCAGCAGTCAGGCGATGTCCGGCGGTTATGGCCGTCCACCGGCCAGCTACCGTTTGCCTCCGGCTACCTGTCTGGGCGCCGTGGAGCTGCAGGTCAGCCACCTCGCTCGTTCGCTCGAGTACTACCAGCAGTTGCTGGGGCTATCCGTGCTTGCACACGACGACCACACGGCGTCGCTGGCCGCGGTCGAGACGACGGAACCGGTGGTGGTGTTGCGTGAAGTCGCGGGTACGCGCCCGGTGACGCCCGGCTCACGCCTCGGGCTCTATCATTTCGCGATCCTGCTCCCCGACCGGTCCGCGATGGGCCGATTCATCACGCACCTCTCGAAGATCGGCACCCGCACGGGCTCCAGTGATCATCTGGTCAGCGAAGCGCTGTATCTGCAGGACCCCGACGGTCTCGGTATCGAGGTGTACGTGGACCGCCCACGAGACGCGTGGCGTCGCGATAATCAGGAACTTCTGATGGCGAGCAATCCACTTGATCTCGACGATCTCGTGCGTGTCGCGCAGGGAGCGCCCTGGACCGGCATGCCGAGCGACCCCGTGATAGGACATGTGCATCTGCACGTCGGCGACCTGGCCGCGGCCGATGCGTTCTACGCGGAGGGGCTGGGCTTCGATCGCATGGTGTGGCGCTATCCCGGCGCGCTGTTTCTTGGCGCCGGCGGGTACCACCATCATCTCGGCACCAACACCTGGGCCAGCGGGGCGGTTGCGCCGCGCGAACTCGACGCGAAGCTGATGGTGTGGACCCTCGTGTTGCCAACGGCCGTTGACGTGACGGAGTTGCGTGCACATCTGGCGTCGCGTGGTCTCTCGCTTACCGATGAACCGACCGGGATACTCGTTGCCGATCCATGGGGCACGCCGGTCCGGATGCGCGCTCGTGGGTAAGCCGCATCAGCGCGCAGCCGGACCCTTGATGCTCTGCATGACATCGGTGAGCCGCTTGCGTAGGCGCGTCGCAGTCGTCGATGCCCCGAGCGCGTCGTCGGCCCGCGCGCGGAGTGTGAGACTCGAGGCCTGAGACAGCGGGAAATACACGGGCATGGCCGAGTCGAGGACATCGAGGACGGCGATGGCGCGCGCCGGTTCGCCGCGCGCCAGCAGCACGGTGCCGAGTACGAGTCGATCGATACCCAACGCGGCAGCTTCCTCCCAGGGAAGCTTATTGGTCTTTACTAAATGGGTGCGGATCAGTTCCGTGAAGCGCTCGACGGCCAAGGACGTATCACCCGCGGCGAGCGCGGCGTGTGCACCCGCGGAAACGGCCACCAGTGTATCCAGGCGCGAGCCAGTCATGGCGCGAGTCCCGAGGCTCTTCGCGATGACTGACGACAGTCGGGCGTGTTTATCGAATGCCGCCCAGACGCCAAGCTCCCACAATCGCATGGGCGCTGGGCGCACGGCGAATGTTGGACCGTGGGCAATCGAGTCGGCGAGAGCCACCGCCCGCGCGCTGTCGGCGAGGGCAGGCAGGACTGGCGCCGCCAACAGGTAGAGTGACCGTCCGGAGCGCCAACGTGCATAAAACTGCTCGATGGTGCGTACCACGTCCGCGCCATGGCCGCGGGCAGCGTCGAGCGCGACGAGGCCGGCCAGCGCGGCGAATCGGCGACCATCCGCGTCGTCCGTGGTGGCGGTATCGACCTGCAACAAGATTGAATAGCCCTGATGCGCGCACGCCGCCGTCACCGGTGAAATCGCCAGCGTCTTGGCGGCGTTCACGAGGGCCAGTGGTGCGCTCAGGGCTGCGGCGCGCACTCCAGCAAACCCGCTCGCGTCGCACGAGGCCATCAGCGTGACTTCGTGCACGAGTTGCGTGTCGATCGTTGTGCGCGCAAACCGCGCCGCAAACGCGCGCGCGCGGCCGGTATCACCACGACGGGCGGCAATATCAACCAGATGAAAGGACGCGGCCTCGTACGTCGAGTCGAGCCGTTGGGCGGCTCCGAACGCCAGGGCGGCAAGGGAGTCCGCGGGCCCTTCGCTGGGCAGGAGGTGAATGAAGACTTCGCCGAGTTGTGCCCAGGCGACCACCATCGATGAATCGAGCGTGGTGGCACGCCGCAACTCTTTCACGGCAGAATCCGCTCGTCTATCGAGATACGCCGAAAGGCCGCGCGCAAAGTGCGCGTCGCGTGGTGAGAGTGGATGCGCCAAAGCGATAGCAACGAGCTGCGAGGCCTCATCGGTGCGATGACTCCAGGATGCGGCTTGCGCGCCGCGCACCGCCGCCAGCGCAAAGCTCGAATCGGCCTGGACGGCGCGCCGAAACGCGGCCAGCGCCTCGGTCATGCGCACGCGACGGAACGCCGACTCGCCAAGCAGATAATCGGCGACCGCTTGCGGCGGGCGCGATGTCCACGACGCCTCGACGTCGGGAACTGCGGTCGGTATCAGTCGTGGGAGAAGCGCCGAGACGGCGGCGAGTCCGCCGCGCCAGGTTTCGCCGAGCGCCGCGCTGCGCGCCGGGGCGCGCGCGAGGATCGAGTCGCCGGCTACGTCGAACAGCTCGAGCAGGACGTCGGCCGAGTCGCCGCGCGCAATCACGCGCCCCGTGATTACGAAGCCGCACCGTTGGGCGCGGGCAAGCGCGAGGCCGTCGGAGGCCGAGAAGAGGCGAACATCCTCCCGCTGCGCTGGGGCAAGGTGAGCCCAACCATCGACCCAGCGCAGTGCACCGGCGCCATCCATCGCGCTGCCGATCATCGTGGCCACGTCTTCGCCGGCGCTGCGGGAGCCGCGCCAGTCTACGGGTAGCACGAGCGGAAACACCATCACCCGTTGCGCGTCGAGCGCGGCTACTGATGGGGCTCGACGCGTAACCGCCAAGGCGCCCAACCCGGCAATCGCCGCCAGTGCCGCGACGGCGACCCAAGAGGTCGAACGAGTTCGCGCGCGCGTGATCGGCGCCTGCACGGAGGGTGAAGTGACGGGCATCGTTGCCGACCGCACCAACGCGTCGCGAAAGGCGACCATCGTGGGGTAGCGGTCCTGCGGCACTTTGGCGAGCGCCTTCTCCAGCACGGCGGCGAGGGCTTGCGGCACACTGCCACGCACTGTGCGGATGTTCGGGACGGGGTCGATGGCATGGCGGGCCATGACGGTCTGCACGCTCGAACCGGTGAACGGCGGGGATCCCGCGAGCACCTCATATAGCACGCAGCCCAGCGCGTACTGGTCGCTGCGCCCGTCGATCTTGCCTCCAGTCGCCTGCTCCGGACTCATGTACCACACGGTGCCAACGGCGACACCCGACGCCGTGAGCCGGTCAGCGCTACTGTCGTCAAGCGCCTTCGCCACACCGAAGTCCGCAATCACGGCACGACCGTACGAGAGGAGAATGTTGGCTGGCTTGACGTCACGATGGACGATGCCGATGTCATGCGCGTGCGCCAGACCGTCGGCGACCTCAGCGACGATTCGAACCGCTTCGTCGAGCGGCAATCGTTCCTCGCGAGTCAGTTGCTGCGCCAGCGACTCGCCGTCAACGAAGGGCATGACGTAATAGGGGAGTCCACCGGCGACGCCGGAATCCAGGACCGGCAGGATATGCGGATGCTGGAGGCTCGCGGTGAGCTGCACTTCGCGAACGAAGCGCGCGCTGCCGACGGCGCACGCGATCTCGGGGAGGAGCAGCTTGATGGCCACCCGGGAGTCGTGTCGACGATCGCGCGCCGAATACACCGCCGCCATGCCACCACGTCCGATCTCGCCCAGCACGTCGTACCGGTCGGCCAGGGCGGTACGGAGGAGTTCGGTAAAATCCGGTGGCTGGGAGAATGGCTCAGGTCGATCGGCGCGGTGGGCGCGGCAGCCGCGCGGTACACGAGGAGCATACCGAGAGGCGCCGTGTCGGCGCGTCACCCCGTACAAGGAAATGCGTCGTGCGCCCTGACGGTCCGACCGCGGAACGGTACGTTCTGAATGAGCCAAAATGCAGCTGGACGCCGCCTATTCCTTTGCGCGCGACCCATTCTCCGAATCATACCCTTCCCACCCTGCCCATGTTTTCGCCTCTTCCGCTTCGTCGCCGCGTTGGCCGGATCACGCTGACGACCCTTCTCGCGCTGGCGCGGCCTCGTTCATCGGCCTCGCCGTTGCGCATGACGACACGCCGCTGGCCGCTCAGGATACGGCGCCGGACTTCGCGAAGGATGTGGCGCCGGTGCTCTATCGCAACTGCGCCAGCTGTCATCGTGACGGTGGTCTCGGTCCGTTCTCCATGATGAACGTGGACTCCGTCAAAGCGTACTCCGACGACATCCGCGACGCCGTGCGCACCGGATACATGCCGCCCTGGCACGCGGAAGGAGTTCATGGTGTCTTCAGCAATGACCGTCGCCTGTCCGATCTCGACAAGCAGACCATCATGCGTTGGGTCGATCGCGGCGCCAAGATCGGCAACCCGAAGTCGTTGCCACCAGCACCCAGCTTCGCGTCGAGATGGGAGATCGGAACGCCCGATGTGGTGTTCACGATGGCCGAAGCGTTCACGGTGCCGGCATCGGGGACCATCGAGTATCAGTACTTCGAGGTGCCCACCAACTTTACCGAAGACAAGTGGGTGCAGGCGGTCGAGATCATGCCCGGTTCGCGCGAAGTCGTGCACCACGTGATTGTGACTGCTTTTCCCGCGAGAACGACAGCCGCTGCTCCGGCCGCGTCGGATCCATCCGCGCCGGCCGCACGCCCGGCTGGTCCGGCCCCGAAGCCACCGATTTCGGTGGACGAGAACAGCAAGATCCCCGATGATCCGCCCCGTGTGGATACCCGCTATGCCCCGCGGATGCGCAATGGGACGACGATGATCGGCACCACCGCTCCCGGTACGAACATGGTGCGCTTTCCTGAAGGCACGGCCCTGCGGATCCCGGCGGGGACCACGCTGGTCTTCCAGGTGCACTACACGGCGCACGGCCACGAAGTGCAGGATCGGTCGAGCGTGGGCTTCCAGTTTGCCAAGGCCGTGCCCGCCGAGCGGGTGTATGCGGGCGCCTTCTTGAATGCCAGATTCACCTTGCCGGCGGGCCAGAAGGATGTCATGGTGCCGAGCACCATCACGATCAACGAGCCCGTCAAGATCTACGGCCTATTCCCGCATACGCACGTGCGGGGGACGCGTTGGGAGTACACCCTGGAGAAGCCGGACGGTACCCGTGAAGTCATCCTCGACGTGCCGCGTTACGACTTCAATTGGCAGACGTACTACATGTTTGC
>NZ_JBDNFF010000184.1:0-4703 GCF_041689975.1 Gemmatimonas sp. | reverse complement strand
TGTCGAGGTCGCCAGCGCCCTCTACGCCAGTTGCATCGACGTCGTCGTGCCGGTGTCGTCGCCGGAAGCGGCCGAGCTGGTGAAGCTGCTCGAGAACACCTTTCGCGCCGTCAACATCGGCCTCGTGAACGAAATCGCCATTGTGTGTGACAAACTGGGCGTGGACGTCTGGGAAGTCATCAACGCGGCCGCTACCAAGCCGTTCGGGTTCATGAAGTTCACGCCGGGCCCCGGTATCGGCGGCCATTGCATTCCGCTCGACCCGCACTATCTCGCCTGGAAGATGCGCACGCTCAACTACAAAACGCGCTTCATCGATCTCGCCAGCGAGATCAATTCGCATATGCCGGAGTGGGTTGTCCAGAAGGTGGCCGACGCGCTCAACGAGGTGCGCAAGGCGGTTCGTGGGAGTCGTGTCCTGGCCCTCGGGGTCGCCTACAAGCGCGACATCAATGACGTGCGGGAAAGCCCGGCCCTCGACGTGATCCGCCTGCTCGAACAGCGCGGCGCGCACGTCGAGTTCCACGATCCGTTCGTGCATGAATTCCGTGAGGACGGCCATAGCCGCAAAGGCGTCGAACTCAGCGATGAGATGCTGCGTTGGGCCGACGCCGTGGTGGTCATCACCGATCACAAGAATGTCGATTACCAGCGCGTCGTCGACCATGCCGCGTTGCTGATCGACACGCGCAACGTCACGGCCGGCCTCAAACCCGGGCGTGCCCGCATTATCCCACTGGCGTCCGGTAGTCGGACCGTGGGCACCGCACCATGAACCGGGCTACCGCCGGCGGAACGGATCCGCATTCGGTGCATCGGGTACCAGAGTCCGCATGATTCATCGACTGTCTCGCGTTGAATTCCGCCTGCTGGTGCTGCTCGGTGTCGCCGCCGCATTGGCTGGCTGTTCACGCGGTTTCCAACCTCGCGACTACGCGAATCCTGAAGCGCTCTTCCGTGCCTCGCTGCTGGAGTTTCAGCGCCAGAAGTGGGACAACGCGAAGATCGGCTTCGAGCGCCTGACCAGTGACCTGTCGGCGCGTGATCCGCTATTGGCGCCCGCCTACTTTTATCTGGCACTGGCGCACGAGCGACAGAGCGAACACCTGCTCGCCGCGCAGGCCTTCGAGCGAATCACCGACGGCTTCCCCGACGACACGCTCGCGCCAACCGCCATGCTTGGTGTCGGTCGTAGCTACCAGAGCCTGTGGCGACGCCCCTCCCTCGATCCCGAGAATGGCCAGAAGGCGGTGTCGATTCTCCGGGCCCTCCTCTCGTCGTATCCCGAGAGTAAGGAAACGGACGACGCCAAGAAGCGCATTGTCCAGATCGAAGAGTGGATGGCGCAAAAGGACTACGACACCGGCGTCCACTATGTCCGCGTTCGCCGGGCGATTGACCCGGCGATCATCTACTTCAAGGACGTCGTCACCACGTACCCGAGCACGAAGGCGGCCCGCCTCGCGTGGCTGCGGTTGCATGAGCTGTATACGAAGATCCGCTGGAAGGAAGACGCTACGGAAACGTGTACCGCCATGTGGCGGGCGTACCCCGGGGATCCGTTGGTCAAGGCGGCCTGTGGCGCATCACCGGCCGATTCGGCCACTGCCGCCAAGGCACCGCCCCCAGCCGTCCTGTCGCCGATCGCCTACGCGCGTCCCGGTCCGGTGCCGCGCGGATGACCCGCACCGTCTGAACTCGATGCGTATCGGCATCCTTGGCGGAAGCTTCGATCCGCCCCATATCGGCCACCTTCTGGTGGCACAGGATGCCCTCGACGAGCTCGCGCTCGATCGTCTGCTCATCGTCCCGGCGGCCCAACAGCCGCTCAAGGGCGGGAATCAGACGCCTGCCGCGCACCGGCTCGCGATGGTGCAGACCTGCTTCGGCGGGATCCCGCGCATCGAGGTCGACCCCATCGAAATCGATCGGGGCGGGTTATCTTTCATGGTTGACACCGTGGATGCTCTGCGCCGACGCTGGCCGTCGGCGACGCTGCACTTGCTGGTCGGCGATGACGTGGTTTCGACGTTACCGCGGTGGGGCGACGTGAATCGATTGTTGTCGATGGTGCAGCTGGTTGTACTGCACCGCGCCGACCGAGGTCACGACGTCGCCGCGCTCGCCGTCCCGCTGGAGAGCGTCGGAGCAGCGACGGCACGACGACTGGCGACGCGACGCATTGACGTGTCATCAACCGAAATCAGGGCACGGGTACGGGACGGGCGCTCCATTCGGGGCTTCGTTCCTGACTCCGTGGAAACGTACATCGCGACCACCGGACTCTATCTCGAGAATTCCCGGGAGTCGTCGGCAGTGGAGGGCCCAGCGCGCGCCTGATGGCGTACGGGGACTTCGTTGCCGCGGCGCCCTTGCCAAGAGGTTCGTATGCTGAAGGGCTTGATTGGACGCGTGTTCGGCACGCGTCACGAACGTGAGCGGAAGCGGGTACAGCCGGTGCTTGCCGAGATCCACGAGATCGAAGCGCGCCTCGCCTCGCTGCCCGACGACGAAATTCAGGGGCAGACTGCCAAGTTCCGCGGCATACTAGCGGAACAGACCGGCCCCATCGAGAGCCGAATCGCGGAGCTCAAAGCGGCCAAACACGACACCGCCGACCCGACCGAGCGCGAGCGCATCGATCTCGAACTCCAGGGCGCCGACGGACGGGGGGGCGCTGAGGGTGACCTCCGCACCGCGATCGCGGAAGTCCTCGACGAGATCCTTCCCGAGGCCTTCGCCACGGTGCGTGAGGCGTGCCGGCGACTCAAGGGCTCCACGGTCCTCGTAACAGGCAACGAGCTCGCGTGGGACATGGTCCCCTACGACGTCCAGCTGATTGGTGGTATCCAGCTGCACCTTGGCCGCATCGCGGAAATGGCGACCGGTGAAGGCAAGACGCTCGTCGCGACACTCCCGATGTATCTCAACGCGCTGCCCGGACGAGGGGCGCACCTCGTGACGGTCAACAACTACCTCGCCCGTCGCGACTCGCAGTGGATGGGGCATCTGTATCGATGGCTCGGACTCACGGTCGGTTGCCTCGATGACACGGAGCCGGGAACGTACGATCGTCGCGCCGTCTACGGCAGCGACATCACCTACGGGACCAACAACGAGTTCGGCTTCGACTACCTGCGCGACAACATGGTGGTGTCGCTCGACCAGCGCGTGCAGCGCACGCACATCTTCGCGATCATCGATGAAGTCGACTCGATCCTCATCGACGAAGCGCGTACACCGCTCATCATCTCGGGCCCGGTCGGTAACGAGAGTGATGGGCGATACGCGGAATTCAATACGGCCGTCGAACGCCTCGTGCGCCGCCAGTCCGAACTGGTGAACACGCTGGTTGGCGAAGGTGAACGTGCGCTCGAGTCGAAGGACGAGCAGAACGCGTCGCTGAATCTGTACAAGGCGCAACTCGGCGGCCCGAAGAACAAGCGGCTCGTCAAGGCGCTGCAGGAGACCGGTGTCAAGCAGCTCGTGCAGCGCATGGAGCTCGACATCATCTCGGATAAGAAGCTCCCGATGAGCAAGCGCACGTACCGGGAGATCGAAGACGATCTGTTGTACGTGCTCGACGAGAAGGGACACACGGTACACCTCACCGAGCAGGGGCTCGACTACCTCTCGCCCGAGGCGCACGACCAGTTCGTACTCCCCGACATCTCGCTCATGATCGGCAAGCTCGATCGCGATCACGGTATTTCCGCGACGGAGCGCCTGGAGCAGCGCAACGCCATCGAGCGGGAGTATGCGCTCAAGAGCGAGCGGCTGAACATCATTCATCAGCTCCTCCGCGCGCATGCGTTGTACGAACGCGACGTGAACTACGTTGTGCAGGATGGGCAGGTGCTCATCGTGGACGAGTTCACCGGCCGCACGATGCCCGGGCGTCGCTGGAGCGAGGGGTTGCACCAGGCGGTCGAGGCCAAGGAGCGCGTGCAGGTGAAGGGCGAGACGCAGACGCTCGCCACGATCACGATCCAGAACTACTTCCGCATGTACGAGAAGCTGGCCGGCATGACCGGTACCGCCGAAACGGAAGAGAACGAGTTTCACCAGATCTACGGCCTGTCGGTGTCGGTCATTCCCACGAACCGGCCGATCACGCGTGATGACCGTCAGGACTACGTCTTCAAGACACGTCGCGAGAAGTACAACGCGATCGTCGACGAAACGAAGCGCCTGCACGAACTCGGGTATCCGGTGCTGGTCGGTACGGCCAGCGTCGAGGCGTCCGAAACACTCGCAAGACTGTTCGCACGCGCCGGACTCAAGCACAACGTGCTGAACGCCAAGTATCACCAACGTGAAGCCGAGATCGTGGCGGGCGCCGGTCACCCAAGTGCCATCACGATCGCGACCAACATGGCTGGCCGCGGTACCGACATCAAACTCGGCGCTGGTATCACCGAGGCGAAGCCGTCGAAGGTCACCGATCCCGACGGCAAAGAGATCGAGATCTCCGAAATCGGCGGCCTGCACATCATCGGGTCCGAGCGCCACGAATCACGCCGTATCGATCGCCAGCTACGTGGTCGGTCCGGTCGTCAAGGCGACCCGGGGGCCTCGCAGTTCTTCCTGTCGCTCGAAGATGATCTGATGCGTCTCTTCGGATCCGACCGGATCGCGAAGTTGATGGATCGCATGGGCGCGCAGGACGGCGAAGTGCTGGCGCATCCGCTCATCTCGCGCTC
>NZ_JBDNFF010000183.1:0-30078 GCF_041689975.1 Gemmatimonas sp. | reverse complement strand
GACGACACGCAGTCGGACGACGCGCGCGACGATCGGGTGGATCGCGCCCGTGCTGCTCTGCGGTCGCTCCCTGAGGCACAGCGCACCGCGCTCGAGCTGTCGCTTCTGCACGGGCGCACTCACGACGAGATTGCGAAGGCAATGAACACGCCGCTGGGTACGGTGAAATCCCACATCCGTCGCGGTCTGCAGCGGGCGCGGGCACTGTTGCAGCAGTCCGACGCGCGGCACCGGGCGTCGGACGTTGCGCGCGAGCAGCAGGGCTCATGACCGCGAAGGAGAATCAGGTGTCGAATCAGGTAACGCGTCAGGACGTGCTGATCGGTGAGCTCACCGCCGCGCTCGCGGCGGACTCGATGACGGTACAGGATGCCCTGCCGCCGGCGTTCGCCGCGCGGGCGATCGCGGCTGGTGAGATGATCGTGCCGCTCGAGCCGCGTGTGGTGTCGTACGACACCGTCGTTCTGCCACCGCCGGTCGCCGCAAGCGACGCCCCATATGACACGATCGCGGTGCGCCCGCGCCGGACCTTCGTGGCGTGGGGTGGCTGGCTCGCGGCGGCGGCTCTGCTGGCCGTCTGGGTTCGCGACCCGAGTAGCGCGACGGCCACGTCGGGTGGCCTACCCGCACGGCAGTTATCGATTGCCGGTGCGTCGGCCGCTGCCTCAAGGGTGCGCGACTCGCTGATGACGACTGACTCCGCGATCACGCGTATCGTCTGGTCGCCGACCACCGATTCCGCCGCACTCGGCGCTGGTGGCGACGTGGTCTGGAGCACACGCGCGCAACGCGGTGTCATGCGTCTGATCGGTCTCGAGTCCAACGACGCGCGTCGGTGGCAGTATCAGCTGTGGATCTTCGACAAGGCGCGCGATCAACGGTATCCGGTGGACGGCGGTGTGTTCGATGTGCCGGCCGGCGCGACTGAGGTGTTCGTGTCGATCATTGCCCGCGTGCCAATTGGGGATGCCGTGATGTTCGCCGTGACGGTCGAAGCGCCGGGCGGTGTGGTGGTGAGTACACGCGAGCGGGTAGCGCTGCTGGCGGCGTTGTAGCGCGGCAACGTCGTAGCGCGAAGGCCATTCCGATCACAGTTTTCGGGATGGCCTCAATCCTTCGTGCTCTCGCTGCATCCGCGGTCGCCCTCGCTGCGGTCACCACCGCCCCGCTGTCGGCCCAGTCGCTTCGCCCCGCCGTCGACGCCTGGCGTCGTGCGCACGAGCGCGAAATTCTCGACGAAGCCTTCGCGCTCATGGCCATTCCCAATGTGGCCACCGACACCGCGAATATCCGGCGCAACGTCGACTTCCTCACGGCCGCGTTCGCCAAGCGCGGTGTCACCATGCGACCGCTAGTGGCACCGACCGGCGGCAATCCCGCCTTGTTCGGCGAGATCAAAGCGCCCGGAGCCACGCGCACGATCGTGATGTACGCGCATTACGACGGACAGCCGGTGGCTGGAGGCGGATGGAACGGCGATCCGTTCACCCCCGAACTTCGTCGCTACCAGAACAGCGTGGCCACCGACGCCGTGTCGTTGCCGGCCAAGGGCGACACGATCGACCCCGCCGTGCGCATTCGTGCGCGCTCGGCCAGCGACGACAAGGGCCCGATCATCGCCATGCTTGCTGCGCTCGACGCGCTCAAGGCCGCCAGGAAGACGCCGACGGTGAATGTAAAGTTCTTTCTCGACGGTGAGGAGGAAGCCAACTCTGAGCACCTCGGCGACCTGCTCAAGGCGCACAAGTCGGTGCTTGCCGCCGACGCCTGGCTGTTCTTCGATGGGCCGATTCACGTGAGCGGTACGCCGCAACTCGTGCTCGGTGTGCGCGGCGTGATGGGCGTGGACGTCACGTTCTACGGCCCGAATCGCGCGTTGCATAGCGGACATTACGGCAACTGGGCGCCCAACCCCGGCGTGACCGTCGCGCACTTCATTGCGAGCGTGCGTGACGTGGACGGCCGAGTGAAGATTGCTGGGTTCTACGACGACGTGCCGGCGATTTCGGAAAGTGATCGCGCGTTGGCGAAGGCCTTGTCGGCCACCGACGACTCGCTCCGCGCATCACTGGGCCTGGCCCGCACCGAGGCGAACAACGCCGCACTCGGCGAGCGCATCATGCTTCCCGCGCTCAACATTCGTGGCATTCGTGCGGGCGAGGTGGGCGGCGGTGCGGCCAACGCCGTACCCACGAGTGCCAGTGTCTCCATCGATTTCCGGCTTGTGCCCAACCAGCAACCGGCGCGTATCTGCGAGCTGGTCACACGTCATCTGGTGTCGCTCGGGTATACCGTAGCTGCCGATCCCAACGCGGCTGCACGCAGTACCGATCGCGCCCACCTGGCGTACCTCGGCTGTGGCGGTGGCTACACCAGCGTGAGCGTGGCGTCGTCGCTGCCGTCGGTGCGCGCCGTGAAAACGCTCATGGGCCGAGCCTACGGTCGCGAGCCGTTCGTGATGCCGATGTTGGGTGGTTCGTTGCCGCTCTTTCACTTTGTAGAGCAACTCGGTGCCACGGTGATCACCGTGCCCACCGTGAACGCCGACAACAGTCAGCACGCGCCGAACGAGAACCTGCGCATCGGCAGTCTGTGGGACGGCATCGGCGTGATGGCGGAGATCATAGCGGGGCTGGGCCCGCTGTGGCCGGGTGGGGCGACGCCGATTTTGAAGTAGGGAGCGACTACCTGTGACTCCGATAATCGAACGTACCGTGATCGCACTGTTCCTGTTTGGCGTCATGCCATCAACCGTCGTGGCACAGTCGGGGACGATTGAGGTCGGCATTGGAACGGTAGTGCCGGTCGAAGCGATCGGGGCGGATCGTAGCGCGGGGCCGTTCGTCCGCGCCGGCGTCATTCGTGGCAACCCAACGAGGGTGGTGCGGCTTCGACTCGATGGCGAAGCCATGTCGATGCCCGGAAACCCAGCGCCAAACCGCTCGGCCGAAAAGACCGGCAATCTTCGATCAGTCGGCTTCGTGACGACCGTGGTGGTGGCACCGCCCCGATTGCGTGTCGCACCGTACTTCCTGATCGGCGCCGGAGTGCATCTGATGTCGATTACGGGCGCAGACAGCCCGAACAATTTCGTCGGTGGGGTGCGGAGCGGGCTCGGTGTCCGGGTGACTACGGCGCGTTACCGCATCTCACTGGAAAGCAGTGCGCACCCGAATCTCTCGGACCGCGCCACCGGCCGAGACTATAAGCTCGATTCGTACGTCCCGATCACGCTCGCCATCGTGTTTTAGCCTGACTGCGCTTCCGTGCCTCCGTCGATGAAATAACGCGTGGCCCGTTGTGTCCTATCGATATGCATTTCGTACAACGAAGTGACGATCGATCATCAATCCGGGGTTCATTTGGGCGTGGTCACGATTTCTCCCAAATATCAGGTCGTGATCCCGCGGAGCGTGCGGGAGCGGCTTCAGCTGGAGCCCGGGCAGAAGGTGCAGGCGATCGTGTCGAGCTGATTCCGCTTCGCACCGCGCGCAGCCTTCGCGGGTTCGTGCGCGGGATCGACACCGCCGTCGATCGCGACGCCGACCGCGAGTAGCGCCCGGCTATGGGCACTCGCGCCAAGCTCAACGTCGTCGATTCGTCGGCGTGGCTCGCGTACTTCGCCGACACGCCGAATGCCGGCACTTTTGCGTCGGCCATCGAGGACGAACGCCGACTGGTGACGCCCGCGATCTGCCTGCTGGAAGTGTTCAAGGCGATTGCGCGTCAGCGTGGTGAGAGCGACGCACGGCAGGCGGTTGCCGTTATGCAGCAGGGGCGCGTGGTGGATCTCGACGCGACGTTGGCGCTGAGAGCGGCATCGCTTGGACTCGAGCACACACTGCCGCTCGCCGACAATATCGTGTAACGACCGCCCGTCAACTGGGCGGCGTGGTGCGGGCGCAAGACGCCGACCTTGAAGGATTCGCGGACGTCGCGTACTAACCCGTCGGCCCGCTAATTCACGCATTCCCGCCTCACCCCGCGCCTTTCCCCATCCGGCACTTGTCGCTGCAGTAGCGCACGCTTTCCCAGTCGCGCTCCCACTTCTTGCGCCAGCTGAACGGCCGGCCGCAGCGGGCGCAGGTCTTGTCGGGGTGGCCGTTTACGCCTTGGCCGCGTACGCCGCCGTCACGCGGTCGTTTGGATTCTCTTGAAGGCATCGCTCCCCAAGCGACGCGCGGCGGTGCAGAGTTCCCAGATGCCCAATCCGCACAACCCCGCCGATTTTCCGGCCAGCACGGATGACCTCCTCTATTCCGATTATCGGAAAACTGAGGAGCTCGGAACGCTCCGACAGGTAGCCCGCGCCTTGGCTGCTGAAACGAGTTCTCAGAGCGTGTTGCAAACGCTCTGCGAGCTCTCGATGGTGCGGGGACTCGCAAGTGGCGCTGCAGTGGCGGAATTAAGTGGCGATAATGGCGTTTATGTGGCCACAGCGGGGCGTACGAATGAATTGCTTTCCATGACCTTCCCGCTCGAAGGGACGATCACGGGGCGGGTAGCCAACGAACTCCGCGCCATCACGATCAAGTCGCCGCAGGCGAGCTCACCGTTCTTCGCCGAACTGCTGCCACGGCTCGGTATAGGGCCGATGCTGCTGCTGCCGCTGCTCGCCAACGGTCAGCTGTACGGTGTCCTTTCAATCTCACGAGAAACGGGGCACCCGCCGTTCGACGAACAGGACGAAGAGCGACTGGGTGTCATGGCCGACTTGGCGGCGCTGGCGCTCTGGAAGGCCCGGCTGCTGGAAGACGCCCGCTCTGCCAATGCCGCAAAAACCAGCCTTTTAGCGACACTATCGCACGAGCTTCGCACCCCTTTAACGGCATTGGAGGGCTACAGCGAGATTCTGGAGGATCAGATCCTCGGTCCGTTGTCGCCTGAGCAGCAGGACGTGGTGATGCGCCTGCGAACGGTCGGACGGCACCTCGGTGCCCTGATCGAGGACATTCTCACCTACGCCTCGCTCGAGGCCGACGGGCTCACGGCGCGCAACGCCACCGTGGGCGTGCCCGAGCTGCTCGACTCGCTGCACCCGTTCATGGAGCCCCTGGCTCGCGAAAAGGGGATCGAATTCTCGATCGACCTCGAATCGGGGCTCCCCTCGTTGCACACCGACGAGGCGCGGGTGCGGCAGATTCTGTTGAATCTCTGCCAGAACGCCGTGAAGTTCACCGAAGCGGGCGCGGTGTCCGTGCGGGTGACCCGCGGATCACCCTTGGCCGACGGCGCCTCAACTGTTCGGTTCGCCGTGCGCGACACCGGTGTGGGTATTGAGCCGACTGACATGCAGCGCCTGTTTCGTCCATTCTCACAGATCGAAAATGTGCTGGCCGGACGGCACCGGGGTACGGGACTGGGGCTCTACATCGCGCGTCGACTGGCGACCATGCTGGGCGGTCGCATCGAGGTGGTGTCGCGCCCCGGCGAGGGGTCGGTGTTCACCCTCGTCGTTCCGGTCACGCACTGACGATCATCGGCTCCGCACACGGATCGACACACGGAGAGCGTTCCCGACCTGTGTCTTCGATAATCCGACATTACATTCGAAGGTTATGACCGCTGCCATCACGAGCGTTTTCAACGACGGCATTTTTGCCGAACAATTCGAGCGGTATCGTCACGATCCAGCCAGTGTGGACGAGACGTGGCGCCAGTACTTCCGCATGGCCGAGTCGCTGTTCGGACAACCTTCGGCTTCGTCCGCGGCTTCGCCATCGGCGTCGCCGGGATCGGCTCCGGCCGGAGGTGCGACCTACGATGTCGCTTTCCTCCGGAAGGTGGCCGCCGCCGCGTCCATGCAGCAGGCGATCCGCAATTACGGCCACTATGCCGTGCAACTCGATCCGCTAGGTACGCCGCCTCCGGGCGCCGAGGATCTGAGTCCGGAGTTCTGGGGGCTCACCGAAGCGGACTTGCGGGCGATTCCCGGGTCCGCGCTGGGCGACGATCGCTTCGCTACGGCCGCCGACTCCATCGCGCGCAAGCGGCAAGTGTATGCCGGCCGCGTCGGCTACGAAGTGTGGCATCTCGAGGTCGACGAAGAGCGGAACTGGTTCCAGCGGGCGTTTCGTGATGGCGTGCTCACGCGCGATCTCACGCCCGACGAGAAGAAAGACACGCTGCGTCGTCTGAATCAGGTGGACGGACTCGAGCGCTTCATCGGTCGGGTATATCAGGGTTACAAGCGGTTCTCGGTGGAAGGCACCGACACGCTCATTCCGATGCTCGACGAAGTGATTCGCGAGTCGGCACGCTCGGGTGCGCAGGAGATCGTGATCGGCATGGCGCATCGTGGCAGACTGAACGTGCTCACCAACGTGATGGGCAAGCCGTTCGAAAGTTTGTTCGCCGAGTTCGAAGGCCGGCACGATCAGGCCGATGAGAACGCAACCGGCGACGTGAAGTACCACATGGGCTTCGTCGGCACGCGCGACGTGGACGGCAAGGCCGTGAAACTGCGCCTCGCACCGAATCCGTCGCACCTCGAAGTGGTGAACCCGATCATCGAAGGCGTGGTGCGCGCGTTGCAGCGCGTGCCGGGCAAGCCGGGCGAGCGCAATGAGCTCGCCGTGGTGCCGGTGGCCATTCACGGTGATGCGGCGTTCCCGGGCGAAGGCATTGTAGCCGAAACGCTCAACATCTCGCACCTGAACGCGTACCGCACCGGTGGCACGATTCACATCATCGTGAACAATCAGGTCGGCTTCACCACCGACGCGACCGATGCGCGCTCCACGCACTATGCGTCGGATCTCGCGAAGGGCTTCGAGATGCCGATCTTCCACGTGAACGCCGACGATGCGCAGGGGTGCATCACGGCGGTTCGTCTGGCGTGTGCGTATCGCGCCACGTTCAAGAAGGACGTGCTGATCGATCTCGTGGGCTACCGTCGTCATGGCCACAACGAAGGCGATGAGCCGATGTACACGCAGCCCATGCGCACGGCCCAGATCCGCCAGCACCCCACGGTGCCGCAGGTCTGGGCGGCTCGTCTCGTGATCGAAGGTGTCCTCACAAGTGCCGAAGCCGCCGCGATCGAGCAAGCCGTGTCGCAGAACTACGCTGACATGCATGCACGCTTCAAGCAGTCGCTCCTGGGTAGCGAGCAGCATGCGCCGTGGCCTTCTGAGCCGGTCGCAGCGCCGAAGCCAGTGGCGACCAACGTGTCCACGGACAGGCTGCAATACGTGAACGACGCGTTACTCACGTGGCCGACCGATCTCACGCCCAACCCACGTCTGGCCAAGCAGCTCGAGCGTCGTCGTGAGACGATGGGCGAACAGGGTGGGATCGAGTGGGGCCACGCCGAAGCCCTGGCGTTCGGCACCCTGCTCATCGACGGCATGTCGGTGCGCCTCACGGGACAGGACGCCGAGCGTGGCACCTTCTCGCATCGTCACGCGGTACTCGCCGACAGCGAGAATGGACGCAAGTACGCGCCGCTCGCGAATCTCCCGGGAGCGAAGGGCGCGTTCGAGATCTTCAACTCGGCGCTCTCCGAAACGGCCGTGCTGGCGTTCGAGTACGGCTTCAGCACGGTGGCCACCGACACGCTCACGTTGTGGGAAGCGCAGTTCGGTGATTTCGTGAACGTGGCCCAGCCGATCATCGACCAGTTCATCGTGGCCGACCGCGCGAAGTGGGGACAGGACAGTGGCGTCGTGTTGCTGCTGCCACATGGTTACGAGGGGCAGGGTCCGGAGCACTCGAGCGCGCGTCTCGAGCGGTTCCTGCAGCTGTGTGCCGAAGGCAACCTCACGGTGGCCTACTGCAGCACGCCAGCGCAGTACTTCCATCTGCTGCGTCGTCAGGCGCTGCGGAAGTCACGTCGTCCGCTCATCTGTATGCAGCCTAAGTCGTTGCTGCGCCTGCCGCAGGCGGCGTCGAAGCGCGAAGACTTGTCGCAGGGCGGCTTCCAGCCGGTGATCGACGATCCCACCGCCTCGCAGCGTCGCGACGATGTACGTCGCATCGTGTTCTGCACCGGCAAGCTGTACTACGACATGTCGCTCGCGGCCACGCGAAATCCGAACGTGGCGCTGGTGCGTGTGGAAGAGCTGTATCCGTGGCCGCACGAGGAGATCGTGCGCATCATGGATCTGTATCCCGCCATCGAGCAGGTCGTGTGGGCGCAGGAAGAGCCGAAGAATCAGGGTGCGTGGACGTACGTGCAGCCGCGCCTGCGTGCGTCGGCCGGTGCGTCGGTCGGTGTGCGCTACGTGGGACGTCCGGAGCGCGCGAGCCCGGCCGAAGGTTACATGGATGCACATCAGGCCGAGCAGGCGCGAATCATTGCGATGGTCATGGATACCGGCGAAGTGTCCGTGGAGCGTTCGGTGATGCAGGTGGGGCAGTGAAGGCGCTTCGGCGCACCCGACTCCACCAGATCGTGATGAGCGCCGCGGCTATTGCCGCGGCGCTTGTCGCTGGTGGCCGCACGATGTCCGCGCAGAACGTGACGCTCGATCGCGGCGCTGCGGCGTTGGGTTCGACGCTCGCCGGGATCGGCACCACGGGCCGCGTGCTCACCATCGCTGCGCACCCCGACGACGAAGACACGCCGGTGATCGCGTGGCTGGCCAAAGGCCGTCATGTAGAGACCGCGTACCTGTCGCTCACACGCGGCGACGGCGGACAGAATCTGCTCGGCAACGAACTGGGCGAAGCGCTGGGCGCGATCCGTACGCAGGAGCTGCTCTCGGCGCGCCGTATCGATGGCGGCCGACAATACTTCACCCGTGCCTACGATTTCGGCTTCAGCAAGAACGCCGAAGAAACCTACACGCACTGGCCGAAGGATTCGATTCTCGGCGATGTAGTGCGTGTCGTACGCGCGTTTCGCCCGCACGTGATGGTGGCGTTCTTCAGTGGCACGCCGCGTGACGGGCACGGGCATCATCAGGTGTCGGGGCTGCTGGCACGCGAAGCGTATGATCTGGCCGCCGACACGGTGCGGTTCCCGGTGCAGGGCTTTGGCTTGCCGTGGACGCCGCAGAAGTTTTATCGCAGTGCACGACAGGCGCCTGACTCGGCGACGCTACGCGTGAATGTGGGTGAGTATGACGCGTTGTTGGGGCGGAGCTACTATGAGATCGCGGCCGAAAGCCGGTCGCAGCACAAGTCGCAGGGCTTTGGTGTGCTGCAGAGGAAAGGCACGATTTTCGGGTATCTGTCGCGTGAAGTGGCACGCGTCGGGCCGGATGATGCGCGCCGCGAGCAGTCGTTGTTCGATGGCATCGATACCACGTGGACGGCATTGCGTGCGAAGCTGCCGGCCACGGCGCAACCGGTTCTCGACTCGGCGCTGCGCACGATCGCGGCAGCGCGCGTCGCGTATCGCGCCGATGATCCGTCGTCGATCGTGGTACCGTTGGCGCAAGCACTGCGTCAGCTTCGCGCCGTGCGCAACGCGAGTGGCAGCGGCCCGGGCATCCTGATTGCCGGTCGTCCCGGCTCGGCTCCGAGTTTGTCACGCCGGGCACCCGGACAGGCGCCGCCGGCGCTGTGGGATGCACTCGCGACCACGATTGATCGCGCCGAACGCGCACTCGTGTTGGCCGCGGGTGTGGCGGTGGAAGCCACGGCGCCGCGTGCAACGTTCCCGGTGCGCGAGTCGGTGAAGCTGGCCGTGAACGATTCCTTGCCGGTCACGATCACGGTGTTCAACCGCGGGCGCGTACCCGTACAGCTGATGAGCGCGTCGGTTGCTGGTCTTGGCCTGCGGCCCGGTGAAATCGGTAACGTGGCGATCAGCCCCGATAGTGCGGCGGTACTCAACCGCTGGGCCGTGGCGTTCGAGACGAACTCGCCGTGGTGGCGCGCGTTTGGACGCAAGCAACAAGACTGGTTTCAGGCGCCGATCGACGCGCGTACCGAGGCGCAGCAACAGGAACAGCGCGCGACGATGGTGCAGGCGCGTCTTACCATTGCCGGTGAGGAGGTGACGCTGAACGAGCCGGTCGTGTATCGCTTCGCCGATCCGATCAAAGGTGATCAGCAGGTGCCGGTGTCCGCCGTACCGGGCATCACGGTGAATCTTGGCAGCACGATGGAATACATCCGCGCCGGCGTGCCCGTTGAGCGCTTCGTGCCGGTACGTATTCAGTCGTCGTATCCGCACGACACCAAGGTGTTGGTAAAACTGGAGCTCCCCGAAGGGCTAAAGGCCGACTCGGTGGAGCGCGCACGGATGCTCGGTCCCGACGGCGCCACGATTCTCACCTTCCGCGTGCGCGGCCTGGTTAAGGAAGGCCGCTTGGAGTTGGTCGCGCTCGCGGTGCACGATGGCGCGATGAGCACGAGCAGCGTGTTCACCATCCAGTACGACCATATCACGCCGATGCGCTTGTACGGCGCGTCCGGCATGTATCTCTCGGCGGTGGCCGCGAAGCTGCCGCCGCGCGCTCGCGTGGGCTACGTGAAGGGCGTCGGAGACACCGGACTCGAAGCACTCGAACAGCTCGATATCGCGGTAGAGAAGATCGAGCCGTCGATGCTGACCAGCACGGACCTGTCGCGCTTCACGAGCATCGTGGTGGGACCGCGCGCGTACGAAGCGAGTGACGTGCTGGTGCGCAACAACGGTCGCCTGCTCGATTACGCGAACAAGGGCGGCACACTCATCGTGCAGTACGGCGCACAGGACATGAACCGATTCCCGAGCGTCGTGCCGTTCCCCATGCAGTGGGGACGACCGGCCGCTCGCGTCACGATGGAGCATGCACCAGTGACTGTGCTGCAGCCTGCGCACCCGTTGCTGCTCAGCCCCAACCGCATCGGCGCCACCGACTGGGCCGACTGGGTTCAGGAACGCGCCACGTACATGCCGGACACGTTCGACAAGCGCTACACGCCGTTGCTGGCGATGAACGATCCGAACGAGCCCGTACAGCAGGGCGGCTTGCTCGTGGCCCCGCTGGGCAAAGGGCGCTACGTGTATGTCACGCTGGCGCTGTTCCGTCAGCTGCCGAACGGCGTACCGGGCGCGGCGCGGATACTGGCAAATCTGGTGAACGGGGGGGCGGTGGTGGGGCGGAAGGTAGGCGGGGTCGAGTAAGCAAGCGCCGAAGTAAAACTCCCTAGGAAGCAGGGAGGAGGGTCTCAGGAAGCAGGAGGCAGGGGGATGACGCCTGCTCCCTGCCCCCTGAGACCCTCCCCCCTGCTTCCTAGGGAGTTCGCGGTTCCTCCATCCTCCCCCCTCCCACACTCAAAACTGTACCCACCGCCACCACCACCACCGCCCCGATCACGTTGTGCCACAGGAAGCTCACACTGGGCACACCGAACGACACCGCGGCGACGGCGGCCATACCGCTCAACAACCCGACGAACGCACCAAGCGCCTTCGTACGCGGAAGCATGGCGAGGATGAAGACGCCGAGGATCGAGCCGTAGAAGAACGAACCGAAGCGGTTCACGACTTCGATCAGTGAGCCGAGGTTGGCGGCGTAGACAGCCACGACGCAGGCGAACACGCCCCATATGGCGGTGGCGGTCTTTGACACGAACAAAAAGTGCGCGTCGCTGCCTTCTTTCCTGAACCAGCGCTGATAAAAGTCCACGACGGTGGCGGTGGACAGCGAGTTCAGTTCGGCGGCGATGCTCGACATGGCCGCGGCGAGCACGGCGGCGAGGAATACGCCGGCGAAGCCGAGGGGCAGGTGGTCGAGCACGAAGCGCGGAATGATGTAGTTCACGTCACGCGACGCTTCACCGGTCACGCGTCCGGCCGCAGCGAGCGCGTCTTTGCGCACCACGTTCACCGACGAGTCGGCACTTCTGAAATCGAAGAGCGCGCTGCTGGATGTCATGTCCACACCGTCCGACAGCTCGGCAGAAGCCCGGCGGGCCGCTAATTCACGCTTGGCGATGGCGCTCGAGTAGCGCTCCTCGAGCGCCGCGAAGGTGGCCGGCTCCTTCTGCTGCACTTGGGCGCTGTGCTGAGGATTGTATAGCATAGGCGCCGGCGTGAACGTGTAGAACAGGAACACCAGCACGCCGATGAGCAGGATCAGCGCCTGTAACGGGATCTTCCAGTAGGCGCTCATCAGCAGCGAACTGCGCGCCTCGCTGACCGATTTGGCGGCCAGATAGCGCTGCACCTGACTCTGGTCGGTGCCGAAGTACGACAGCATCAGGAACGTGCCGCCGAGGATGCCCGACCAGAACGTGTACGTCTCCGAGAGGTTGAACGAGAAATCGAAGACACGCAGTCGGCCGGTGGCGCCGGCAATTTCGAGGGCGTTATCGAGCGGAACAGGCATACGCATGATGAGCACGACAACAATCGCGGTCAGCGCACCGACGATCACGAACATCTGTTTTACGTCGGCCCACGTGACGGCTTGCACGCCGCCTAGCACAGTGTAAATAACCGTGGGAATGCCGATGAGGGCCACGCACCACGTGATGTCCCAACCGAAGATCGCGGACAGCACGACACTGGGGGCAGCCATGATGGTGCCGCAGGACATGCCGCGCGAGAGCAGGAACAGGAAGCTCGTGAGTGAGCGCGTCTTCGCGTCGAAGCGCTTCTCGAGAAACTCATATGCCGTGAACACCTTGGCACCATGCAGGAACGGCACAATGGTGACCCCCAGAATCACCATCGCGATCGGCAGTCCGAAGTAGAACTGTATGAAGCGCAGGCCGTCGGTGGCGCCCTGTCCCGTGGTGCCGATCAGCGTGATGGCCGACAGCTGTGTCGCCATGACCGAGAGGCCGACCGCCCACCAGGGCAGGCTGCGGTTGGCCAGGAAGTACCCTTCGATGTTCGTGGTGCCGCGCGTGCGGCGCAGGCCGTCGAAGACCACGATGGTCAGGTACACCGCGACGATGGCCCAGTTGATCCAATGCATCAGGGCGCGGCCACGAGATCATAGCGTCCCTGCAGGAGGCCCAGCAGCATGAGGGCGACCAGCTGCATCAGCAGGACCCGCCAGAGTGTCGTGCGAAAAGGGGTAGGCATTGCTCCAACCTATAAGGCCGTCGCGTCTTTCGCTGGGCTCATACGGGCCAGCACGCGTTGCGCGACGCGCTGGAGGGTGAGCCCTTGCACGAGAATCGAGAAGCAGACGACGATGTAGGTCATGGTGATCAGCGTCGACCGATGCGGGCTTGGTGGCAGGGACAGCGCGAGCGCGATGCTGATGCCACCGCGCAGGCCGCTCCACGTGAGAATGGGGAGTGCCCCGGCAGGCGATGTACGCCAGCGCCGGAGCACGGCGATCGCTCCGCCGGCGCTGATCCAGCGCGCGAGCAGTACTAGCGGGATCGCGAGAGCGCCGGCGAGCCCGGATGCACCGGTAAACTCCACAATGATGACTTCGATGCCAATGAGGACGAAGAGCATCGCATTCAGGAACTCGTCGACCAGTTCCCAGAAGTCGTCGAGGCGTTCCTGCGTCTTCGCTGACATCGCGAAGGCGCGGCCGCTGCTTCCAACCATGAGGCCAGCTACCACCATCGCGAGCGCCCCCGAAAGATGCAAGCGATTGGCCAGTACGTACCCGCCGGTCGTGAGGCTGAGCGTCAGCAGGATCTCCACTTGGTAGTCTTCTACCTTCGCCAGCATGCGATTCGTGCCCCAACCGATTGCCGCACCGAAAAGGCAGCCGCCAAGGGCTTCCACCGCAAAGAGCTCGGCGATGTGACCGACGGAAATGGTCTCACCTCCCGCTGCGATGCCCAGTAACACGACAAAAACGACGACGCCGACGCCGTCGTTGAAGAGCGACTCGCCGGTAATAGTGACCTCGAGATCCTTCGGTACGCCGACTTGCCGCAGGATGGCACCGACGGCGATCGGATCCGTTGGCGATATCAGCGCACCAAAGACGAGGCACCATATGAACGGTACGGGTGACCCGAGTAGTGACAAGATCACCATCGATCCTGCCCCCACGAGGAAGGTAGAGCAGAGAATCCCGACGGTACTGAGGACCGAGATCAACAGCATCTGGGAGCGCAGCTGGTTCAGGTCGATATGCAGCGCCCCGGCGAACAGCATCGCCCCTAAAATGCCGTTCAGTAGCGTGGTGTCGAAGTCCACCGCATACACGAATGCCGTAAGGGGTGCGAGGTCAAGCAGTCCGAAACGGCCGAGCGCGAGCATCATCAGTGACCCGACGAGCGCGATCGTCATCAGTCCGATGGTCCTGGGCAGCTGTAGCCAGCGATAGTTCACGTACGCGAAAAGCGCCGTGGCCGAAGTGAGGGCCGCAATCAGTTCAAACGGGGTCATGGAAGGATCGAAGAGGCGCAAGCAGTCTCGGCAATGACGCAGCTCGCGGCCGGCATCACCATCGTGATACGTCATTCTACGTGACGCACGCAGGTATCGTCCACCCAGCCCCCTGAAGCCGCTTGTGGCCGGGGGGGCGCGTTTGACCGTTGGGACCAATTGCCGCTAGTGTTGTGAGAGCACGATGCCCGAGAATCCAGAATAGTGCAGCGCCCCGATATGCGACAACGCCGTCGCCTGTGGGTCGCGTCGGCATGTGAGCGGCGGGAGAATGACGGATCTCAGTTCAACGGACCAAGTGAGACCGACCGTGCCGGACGCGCCCGACCTGGCGCGTGCCACGGCATTGCTGGAGGCGCTCCCGTCGGCCGCCGCGCTCTTTCTGCGTTCGGGGATGCTGTACGCCGTCAACACGCTGGGCCGCGAATGGTTTGTGGTCGATTCCCGCGCGCCGCTGTCGTCGCAGCCGTGGAGCGTCGTGCTCCTGCCGTTGGGGTCGGCCGGTGTCACGCTGCTCGAGCGCGTGGTGGCGGGAGAAGCGCCGACCACGTACCACGTGCCACTCGGGCGCGCCGGGCGACTGGTCGATCTACGCGCGGTGCTGTTCGACCGCGAGTTGCTGCTCCTCACCGCGACCGATGCGACGGCGCAAGACGAAGAGCGCACGAAGGCGGCGCGAGTCGACCGCGAACTTTCCGCGCTGATGGATCTCAAGCCCTCCGCCGTGCGGATCACTGATGTGGCGGGGCGCATTCTGAAGACGAACGGGTTAGCCGACCTCGAGCATCCCACGCGACCGCCAGCGACGGTGCGCGAGTTATGGGAGTGCGACGCACCGCACGATGTCGCCAACAATCGTCCGCTGTCGTTTCTCGATTCGCCGGCGATGCGTGCGCTGGCGGGCACTGTGGTGCGTCGGCAGCTGCTCGAAGTGCGGCGTCTCGGTGCGCAACGCGTGATCGAGTCGTTCGCCTCGCCGATCCGCAACCAACAGCAGGAGGTGACCGGCGTGGTGCTGCTCGACCGAGACGTCACCGATCGCGAGCGGCTCGAGCGCCAGTTGCAGGAGCGCGAAATGCGCGAGGCCGAGCTACGACAGCATGTCACGTACACGCGCGAGCAGCTCGAGCGGTTGGTCGAAGAGCGTTCACGCGCGATGATCGCGTCTGAACAAGATCGTCTGCGCGAACGTCGGCTGACCGCCGTCGGGCAACTGGCGGCTGGCGTGATGCACGATGTGAACAACGCGCTCAACCCGATCATGGCCGCGGCGTATCTGCTGAAGCATTACGCCGAGTCGCCCGATGCTGTGCGCGACTATGCCGATCGCATTCAGAAGGCGGCCGAGATCGGTGCCGCGACCGCGTCGCGGGTGGGTCGCTTCATCCGTCAGGAGCCGGTGCATGCCGGTGGCGACGAGGCGCTCGAGCTGTCGGCGCTGACCGAGGACGTGCTCGACCTCACCGAGCCCATGCGCTTGCGTCGTTCGAGCGAGAGCGCTGAGATCCGGATCGTACGCCAGTTCGCTCCCGCGGTCAGCACGCGTGGCCTGCCCGGCGAAATCCGTGAAGCGCTGCTCAACCTCGTGCAGAACGCGGTCGACGCGATGCCCGAGGGGGGGACGCTCACCGTGCGTACGTTCGAGGAGGGGACCGACGCCTGTGTGGCGATCCGCGACACTGGTGTGGGAATGAGTGCCGACGTGCGGGAGCGGGCCTTCGAGCCGTTCTTCACCACGAAAGGGTCGAAGGGGTCGGGACTGGGGTTGGCCGAGGTGTATGGCATCGCCCGGCGGCACCGAGGCACGGCCAGCATTTCCTCGGTCCCGGGACGTGGCACCGAAGTCACACTGCGGCTGCCGCGCGCCGAGGGGGTCGCCGCCGAGCCCGGTGATGCGGCCCCGGACGCCGCGCCACGGGCGGTAGTCCCGAAGCACATCCTCGTGGTTGAGGACCATGATGACGGTCGCGAGTTCCTGCGGCGCATCCTCCAGGCCGACGGCCATCGGGTGGACGCGGTCGGTACGTGTGCCGACGCGCGGGCGAAACTCTCTTCAAGCGCGGCCACCCCGTACGATCTCCTACTCACGGATGTCGGGTTACCGGACGGCAGCGGTTGGGAGCTGGTGCGGTATGTTCGTAGCCACGTGCCCGACGTGCGGGTCGGGGTGATCACCGGCTGGGAACCCATGACGGATACCGGTGAGTCGCACGGGGCAGAGTTTGTTCTCCGCAAACCGTTGCGCGCTGCCGAATTGCAGGCTCACATTGCGGGAGGCTCTACTCCCGCTTCTTCAAACGAGTAAGAATATGTCGGATCTGCCGTCGACCATTCGCGTATTGGTGGCTGAAGACAATGCGCTCGAGCGTTCTACCCTGGTAGACCTCCTCGGCGTGCTTGGCTACATGGTAGTCGCCGAGGTCGATAGCGGCACGGAGGCCATTGCCAAGGCGCAGCAGTTCATGCCTGATGCCGTACTGCTCGACATGCACATGCCGGGAGCCAGTGGCGTTCAGGCCGCAGACGAGATCGCGGCGGCGCTGCCCGGCACCGCAGTGGTGCTGATCACCGGCGATCTGTCGCTCACCTTGAGCTCGGCCGACGTCCTGCGCAGCACGGCGGTGGCTCTGCTGCCCAAGCCGATGCCGCCCGCCACGCTCGATGCCACCCTGCGCATGGCGGTGACGCGAGCGCGCGAGCTGTTGTCGGCCCGTCGCGAGGCGGCGGAAGCCAAGCAGCAGCTCGAAGAGCGCAAGCTGATCGAACGCGCGAAGGGCATTCTCATGCGCCGCACCGGCAGCAGCGAACAGGAAGCCTATCGAATCATGCAGCGCAGCAGCCAGGAACGGTCGGTGCGCATGGTCGATATCGCGCGCGCCGTGATCGAGAGCGAACCCGGCATGAAGGTCTGACTCGGCCGTCACACGGGTGACTCAGGAAATCGGCTTGCTCGCGTTGGGGCCGGCCACCTGCTTCACCAGTTCGTACAGGAAGTCGAGTCCGTCGTAGAAGCTCTTCACCCGCAACTTCTCGTCGCGCCCATGCGCGTTCGTTTCGCCGGGCGACGAGAAGATGCCGCTGACGCCGTAGGTGGGGATGCCCACGGCGCGCAGCCGATAGCCATCCGTGGCACCGGTGCTCATCGTAGGAATCACCGGCACGCCGCCGAACATCTTGTTCGTGAGCTGCGTGGTGGCCTGCAACAGCGTGGCGTTGATCGCAGCCGGGGCCCCGTCTTTCCGGTCCTCGCGTGAGCTCGTGACTTTCACCGTCGCGTCGCCGATGATGCCCTCGAGCGTGGCCTTCACCTGAGAGCCCGCACTGGTGGGGGCGATCCGGCAGTTCACGTTCGCGGTGGCCGTCTGGGGCAACGCATTGTTGGCGTGTCCGGCCGAGAGTCGCGTGGCCACACACGTGGTGCGCAGCATCGACGCGTACCGCGGATCGGTGGAGATGATGCGCGCCGCCGCCGTATCGGCCGGGTTGGCGACCAGCGCCTTCATGGCGGCGGCGATCGACGGTATTTCCACCTTCGCCGTCTGCTCGAAGAACGGACGCGTGACGTCGTTGAGTTCGACCGGGAACGTGTACTGCTGAATGCGCCCGAGGGCCGATGCCAGCGAGTAGATCGCGTTGTCTTTGCGCGGCACGCTGGAATGACCGCCGGTGTTGAGCACGGTGAGCGTGTAGTCGTTGTACACCTTTTCCGCCGCCTGAATCGAGTGGAAGAGTGGCGTGTCGTCCTGCAGGGTCCCGCCGCCCCCTTCGTTGATCGCGTACTCGGCGTCGATCAGCTCGCGATGATTGGCGATCAGCCAGCTCACACCATTATCGCCGCCGCCTTCTTCGTCGGCGGTGAGCGCGAGAATGAGATCGCGCTCCGGCACCCAGCCTTCTTTCTTGTAGCGCAGCAGGTTGGCGGTGAGGATGGCCGCCATCGATTTGTCGTCGGCCACGCCGCGCCCCAGGAAGTAACCGTCCTGTTCCGTCATCGTGAACGGATCGCGCGGCCAGTCGCTGCGGATCGCGGCGACCACATCAAGGTGGGCCAGCAACAGAATGGGCTTGCCGCGACCCTTGCCGCGGTAGCGCACGACCAAATTCTGCTTGGCAGGGGCGCTGGCGGGGCCCACCAGGCGAATATCGCCCGTCGGGAAGCCCGCAGCCTTGAAGCGGGTCGCGACGGCCTGTGCGGCCATCGTGGCCGATCCCACGGAATCGACCGTGTTGATCTCGACCATCTCCTGGTAGATGGCGCGCGCCTCCCGCTGCGCCGGCGTGAGCGTGGCGGGCGCGCCGGGCGCCTTCTGGAGGTTTTGGGCCGAGAGCGCGCACGGCGAGGCCAGCGGCACGGTCACGGCGCTGGCGACAGCGAGCGCAACGGTGAGGGAGGGACGACGGAGCAGGGACATGGTCGAGAGAGCTCCAACGGCGAAAACGTGAGGTAGGGACCGCACCGCGATGGCGTAAGCCGGTCCTGCGGAAGCTACAGCGAAAACGAGCGTGCGGCGCTCAGCCGCCGAACGCTCAACAGGACTGGCGTTGCACGCGTAAGTTGCAACGACCGTTGGTCCATACCGGACACGCCCGTGGTCTGTCCGCGTCTCCTCCCGCCCTGCTCATGATCTGCTCATGACACGCTCCCGCCGCGATTTCCTCAAGGCCAGCGCCGCCGTGGCTGCCGGCAGTCTGGTCGCCTCGCGATCAGCCTCCGCCTCGTCCCGCTCCGCCTCGCTGATCACCGCTCCCGGCCTCATTTCGTCCGACCTGCCGTCGGCCGACGATCCGGCCATCAAGGCCCTGATGCAGGCGGCGCTCGACGTTGCCAAGTCGGGCGGCGCCTCGTACGCCGATGTTCGGGTGGCGGCTCGCCGCCAGCAGAACGTGAACACGCGTGAGCGCATCGTGCAGGGGGTGAGCGACAATGACACGTTCGGACTCGGCGTGCGCACATTGGTAGACGGCGCGTGGGGCTTCGCCGCTACCAGCCGACTCGACAAGGACTCCGTAGCCACCGCCACCCGCGCCGCACTCGAGCAGGCGCGCGCCAATCGCGCCAGTCAGCTGCGTCCCGTGTAGCTCGCCCCCACGCCCGGTAATCAGATCGGCGAGTGGAAGAGCCCGATCGAAACCGATCCGTTCACCGTGGCGATCACCGACAAGGTGGCGCTGCTGCTGGCCGCCAATGAATCGGCGCTCAAGGTGAAGGGCGTTCGCAACGTCACATCGAGCATGTTCTTCCTGCGCGAAGAAAAGTCGCTCATGACGAGCGACGGATCGTTCCTCGTGCAGACGATTTATCGCACGTCGCCGAGCATGTCGATCACGGCGGTGTCGCCCGACTTCTCCGATTTCCAGACGGTGCAGAGCAGCGAAATCGCGCCGATGGGACTGGGCTACGAGTGGGTGATCAACTCGAGGATGGCCGAGCGCGCGCCCAGGTGGGCGGAGCTGGCCGTGCAGAAGTTGAGTGCGAAGCCGGTGGAGCCGGGTCGCTATGACCTGCTGCTGCACCCGTCGAATCTGTGGCTCACGGTGCACGAAGTGATCGCGCATCCCACCGAGCTCGATCGCGCGCTCGGCTTCGAGGCCAACTATGCCGGCACGAGCTTCATCGCGCCGCCGGCCCAGGTACTTGGCAAGCTGCGCATCGGATCTGAGCTGCTGAACGTGGTCGGCGATCGCGAACAGAAGGGATCGCTCGGCGCCATCGGCTGGGACGACGAAGCGGTGAAGCCGGTGAAGTTCGACATCATCAAGAACGGCGTGTTTGTGGATTATCAGACCACGCGTGAGCAGGCCACGATGATGACCGATTACTACAAGAGCGTCGGCAAGCCGGTGCGCTCGTACGGCTGTTCGTACGCGCAGAGCTGGGCCGATGTACAGTTCCAGCGCATGCCGAATGTGAGCATGGTGCCGGGTAACAACGACGACACGTTCGACAGCATGATCGGCAAGATGGACAAGGGCATCGCGATCGTGGGTGACGGCTCGTTCTCGATCGACCAGCAGCGTTACAACGGACAGTTCGCCGGTCAGATCTTTTATGAAGTGAAGGGTGGCAAGATCGTCGGTCAGCTCAAGGACGTCGCGTATCAGTTCCGCACACCGGATTTCTGGAAGTCACTCAAGGCGATCGGCGGCCAGAAGAGCTATGAACTCGGCGGCGCATTCGGCGATGCCAAGGGACAGCCAGGCCAGTCGAATTCCGTGAGTCACGGCTGCGTGCCGTCGCTCTTTCAGCAGACCAACATCATCAACACCGGGAGGAGGGCGTGAGCGAATACAGCCCCCGTTCTCTGTACGTGCCCGCGTATGCGCCAGCGAGCATCCTGACACGCGCCGAGGCGCAGGAGATTGCGCAGCGCGCGCTGCGCAATTCACCGGCGGAAGAAACACGCGTTTCGATCAATAGTGCGGCGCGAGCCGATACGCGCTTTGCGTTGAATCAGGTCACCACGTCGGGCGAGAATCAGGACACGCAAGTCACCATTACGGCGTTTGCCGGCAATCGTGCCGCGAGCGTGAACACCAATCGTCTCGACGAAGCCTCGCTCGCGGCCGCTGCAAAACAGGCGTACGAGATTGCGAAGTTGGTGCCGCCCAATCCGGAGCGTATGCCGGAGCTTGGCGCGCAGAGCTATCAGGCGGTTCGCGAGCGCAGCATCACGCTGCCGACGCCCACCGAGCGTGCGGCCGCGTCGAAGATCGTGACCGAACTGGCGCGCGCGAATGAACTGATCGCGACGGGCTTCATCGAATGCCGAGCCGGTGCGTCGGCGCTCGCCAACTCGAAGGGGTTGTTCGCCTACGACTCGAGTTCGTCGGTCACGATGACCACGACCGTGCGTTCGCCAGACGGCACCGGTTCGGGGTGGGCCTGCACCGATGGCAACACGTTCTCCGATCTCGATCCGGCGCGCGTGGCCGCCACCGCGGTGCAAAAAGCGAAAGATTCGCGCAATCCGGTCGCGATCGAGCCCGGTCGCTACACCACGATCCTCGAGTCCACGGCAGTAGGCAATCTTGTGCAGCTGATCGCCGGCGCGATGCAGGCGCGTTCGGCCGACGAAGGCCGCTCGTTCTTCTCGAAGGCGGGCGGTGGCAACAAGATCGGGCTCAAGGTGGTCGACGAGCGTGTCACGCTACTGACCGACCCCGCCGATTCGCCGAGCACCAGCGGTGGATACGACGGCGACGGCATGCCGCTCGAGGCGGTCACGTGGATCGAGAACGGCGTGGTGAAGAACCTGAACTACGATCGCTTCTGGGCGCAGAAACAGGGCGTGCAGGCCACACGCGCCGGTGGTGGCGGTGGGCGTTCGCTGCGCATGCCTGGCGGTACCACGAGCATCGCCGACATGGTGAAAAGCACCGAGCGCGGTATTCTGGTCACGCGCTTCTGGTACATCCGCGGCGTGGACCCGCGCACGATTCTGTACACGGGACTCACGCGCGACGGCACGTTCCTGATCGAGAACGGCAAAGTCACGCGCCCGATCAAGAACTTTCGCTTCAACGAGTCGCCGATCTTCTTTCTGAACAATCTGGAAGCGATGGGTCCGACGATTCGCATCAATGCGTCGGAGAACCTCGGCGCGGGCGGAGCGGTGTACATGCCGCCGATCAAGGTGAGGGATTTTACGTTCAGTTCGTTGTCGGATGCGGTGTAGGCGATAACGAAACTGCAAACTGGGAACAGCAAACTCCCTAGGAAAGAGGGGGGAGGGTATCAGGATGCAGGAGGCAGGTGAACCGCGCGCGGTTTCTGCTCCCTCTTCCCTGAAACCCTCCCCCCTGCTTCCTAGGGAGTTTGCAGTTGTCAGTCCCCGGGAGTTTTCTTTTGGTGGTTCCCCCCTACACCGCGTTGACGAACGCGCATCCCGCCTCTTCCGCCATCACGTTGGCGAAGATGCCGGACGGTTGCATGATCAGACCGGGGATGAGGAATGACTTGGCCTTCTCGCGTGCTTCCGTGGGCTTGAGCTTGTCCTGTTTGGCAACGGTGGCGACGATCTGAGCGAAGGCCATGCCGCAGCCGAGGACGATGGCACCTTTTCCCATCTGCTTGTCGAGCAGCAGCGCGGACATCGAGCTCTTCATGTCGGTGCTGGCGGTCGAGAGCATCGGGTTGGCCATCGCCCACTTCTTGCCCTTCTCGTCTTTCAGCTTCAGCTCCTTACCCACGCCGTACGTGGCCCAGTAGGCGCTGTTCATCGCCAGCGGAATCGCGGCATGACGAATGACGATCACGGTACTCACGTCGCCAGGCGCGAGCTTCAGGACTTCAGTGTATTGACGGCCCCAGAGGCCGGCGCGGAGAATGCCCACGCCGTCGCGGATCTCCGGCACGTCGAACATTGCCTTGTGCTTGCCGGTGACTTTCGACGTCCAACTCGTGTCCCACGTCTCCGCGCGCGCCTGCTCCCACGTCTCGAGTTCCTGCGCCACTGTGTCCAGCGGCAGAACAGTCGGTTCAGTAGCATGGAGCAGGGAGGCTGATGATGCCAGCGCCGCTGCGCTAAGGCCGGCCGTTTTCAGGAAAATGCGACGGTCGCTGCTCATGGGGACTTTGTAAGGAAGAAGGGTGGGAAAACATTCTGTAAACGATCCAAGTATCTCACGCTGTCTGTAATGATGATGGCGTCGGGACTGGAGAAAGTCACGGCGTCGCGGCTCTTCCCGCCCCCTTCACCTCCTCAAATGCGATTGGTCCCTGCCGTGTTGACGTCCCTGCTTCTGGTGATTGCCTCCGGAGGCGCGAAAGCGCAGACCACCGTGCCACCGGCCCAGCGTACCGCGCCGGATACCGCGCAGGCTGGTGCGGTTCGTGTGTACCTCGACTGCCAGAGCGCTCGCTGCGACTTCGATTTCTTCCGCGACCAGATGCGGTGGGTGAACTTCGTCCGCGACCGGCTGGTGTCGGATGTGCTGCTGCTGGTGACCTCGCTGCGCACGGGCTCCGGCGGGTTCGAGTACACCATTGCCGCCATCGGCCAGACGGGCAATCGTGGTCGCGCCGATACCGCGGTGATGTTCGTGGCCCCCAACGATGCCGACGACGTGGTGCGGCGACAGCTGGCCCGTACGTTTGCGCTGTTGCTCGGTCCGTATGCGGCGCGGACGCCGCTCGCCTCGCGCCTCACGCTGACCTACGCCGCACCGTCCACGGCCTCGGCCAGCCCCAAGTCCGTAAAGGACCCGTGGGATTTCTGGGTCTACCGCGTGTCGGTGAACGGATTCGGGAATGGCGAGAAGCGGCAATCGTTCGTGAACGGTTTCGCGACTACCAGCGCCAATCGCGTGACACAGTCGCTGAAGGTGAATCTGAGTGCGAATCTCGGATACGATCAGAGTCGTTTCGATCTGGGCGATGGCAAGACCTTCACCAACATTCAGCGCAACTACGGCGCCAACGCGCTGATGGTGAAGAGCATCAGTGATCACCTCTCGGCGGGCATCACGGCCAACTCGCAGTTCTCCGACTTCAACAACTACGATCTGAATCTGCGCGTTACGCCGGCCGTGGAGTACAATGTTTTCCCGTACAAAGACTTTACCCGACGCCAGCTCACGGCGTTCTATGCCATCGGCGTGGCGTCGATGCGTTACCAGGACATCACGATCTTCGATCGCACTGCAGAGACTCGTCCCATCCACAACTTTACGGTGGCGTGGACGGCACGGCAGCCATGGGGCTCGGTGAACATGGGTGTGTACGGCTCGCAATATCTTCATGACCTGAGCCTCAACAGCTATGGGATCAGCGGGTTTACCGATCTGCGCATCGCCAAGGGGCTCGCGATCAATGTGGGCGGCAACTATTCGCGGGTGAACGATCAGCTGTATTTGCGCCGCGGCGCGTTGTCGGACAACCAGGTGATCGCGCGGCAACAGGCCCTCGCCACGAACTACCGTTTCTTCATGAATCTCGGCATGAGTTACACCTTCGGGTCGATCTTCAATACCGTGGTAAATCCGCGATTCGGCGGCGGACGCGGCGGCCAGCAGTTCTAACGGCGGAGCGCCTACGCCTATATTTCCAGAATGTCGTCTGCACTCCTTCTCCAATCGCTCGAGCCCCCTGCCGACTTTACCGGTGCGTACACCGGTGGCGGAGTCCCCAAGGGCGTCGTGATGGTGATCGCCTGCTTCGGCGTGTACATCCTGCCGTCGATGCTGGCGTGGAAGCGTGGCAGCTCGCGCCGGTGGAAGATTACCGCCATCAACGTACTGCTGGGATGGACGGTGATCGGCTGGATCGTTTCGATGGTGCTCACCTACGCCTACGAGCCGCCGCCGGTCGGTGAAGCGGATGTCGAGCACGTACCAGGCGGCGCGCGACCCCGCTGACGTGCGACGTCCGCGTGCGCCGCTAACGGCCGTATGTCCGCGCGAGATCGCCCAGCCGAGCCGTGAGCGTTGGCGGCAGCTGATCCCACGTGAAGCGGAAGCTCCAGTTGTCGGCCTGTCGACCGGGAAGATTCATGCGTGTCTCGCTGCCCGTCCCCAGTACGTCCTGCAGTGGCACAAGTGCGGTGTTGGCGACCGAGGCGAACGCTGTGCGGATCATGGTCCAGTGCATCTCACGGCCATCGGTGGCGAGATACCGTCGCGCGAACGCCTTCTCTTTCCCGACATCGTCCGGATCACGCGTGGAGTCACCCGCGCCGGTCGAGTTCCACCAGCCGACCGTGGTGTCGTTGTCGTGCGTCCCGGTGTAGACCACGAGCTCGCGCACGTAGCGATGCGGCATGAATTCCGACGCCGGGTCGTTGAAGGCAAACTGGAGGATCGCCATGCCGGGATACCCGAGCTGCGTGCGAAGCGTTTCCACCTCTGGTGTGATCAGTCCGAGATTCTCGGCCACAATCGGCATCGGACCGAGCGCCGCGGTCATCGCGTTGAACAGCGCGGCGCCTGGTCCCGGTACCCAACGACCGTTCACGGCGGTGGTATCTGCGGCGGGCACTTCCCAGAAGGCTTCGAATCCCCGGAAATGATCGAGGCGCACGATGTCGAACATCGCCAGCGCCGCGCGCATCCGCTCGATCCACCACCGATAGTTGTCACGCGCGACGCAATCCCAGTCATACAGCGGATTCCCCCAGAGCTGACCAGTCTCGCTGAAGTAATCGGGGGGCACGCCGGCCTGCACGACCAGCGTGCCGTCGTCGTGCAGTTTGAACAGTGAACGATTGGCCCACACGTCGGCGGAATCGTGCGCGACGTAGATCGGCACGTCACCCATGAGCCGAATATGGTGCGCGGCGCACGCGCGGCGTAGCGCACCAAACTGCGCGAAGAACAGCTGCTGTTCTTTGTAGCAGCGCTCGATCGCGGGCTTCAGCTTCTCGCGCCATACGCGCAACGACTCGGGCTCGCGGCGCGACGCTCCACGCTCCCACGACGTCCACGATTCGCCGCTGTGCGCTTCTTTGAGTGCCATGAACAGCGCGTAGTCCGGCAGCCACAATTCTTGTTCGCGCACGAAGCGACGTACGGCATCATCGTACGGGATGGTCTCGAGCCACGCGTCGAGCAGCGCCCGTTTGGCCGGGATCACGGTGCCGAAATCGCAGACATGCGCCGACGCCGGCTCCACGTGGTACGCCAAGTGCGCGCGTGCCTCCTCCGGCACGTGAATGAGCAGCGGATTCCCGGCGAAGGCCGAGAAACACTGATAGGGACTGTCCCCGTAACCGGTAGGACCGAGTGGGAGCACCTGCCAGATCTTCATCCCCGCGTCAGCGAGCCATTCGACGAAACGGAACGCGTCGGGGCCCATGTCCCCGATACCACCGGGAGACGGCAGCGAGGTCGGGTGCAGCAGGATGCCGGCAGCGCGGGGGAACAGCATGCGAACGAAGCTCGAGTCGGTGTGGCGTTGCCGGAACGATGTCGCGAGAAAAGTTCGCGCAGCGATCGTCGGTACGCCAGCGGCGCGATCACGAGTGTTCGCGATCGGCGGCAATCGGCGCTAACTTGTGCGGGTGACACGTCGTCGTCTGCTCGGTAAGCAGTTGCGCGAATACTCGATCATTACCTGGTTCTTCGAGCGCGTCTTCTGGCTTCTCCATCTATTATCGCCCAGTCGGATCGTGGGCGGGAGCCGCGTCGCGCACGTGAGCTCCGAGGCCTTTCGTCAGAATCCGCGCGCCGCGACGGCTGCGCGGTCCCGCCGCAAGGAATCGTACATCCTGGTGTGGTTCATCATCGAGTTGCTGTTGTTGCTCGTCGCGGAAATCGAGGTGGGCTGGCCGCTCTGGATTCCTCGCTTGCTGGCATGCATCCGTATTGTCGACATTTTCCAGTCGTCGGTGAATCTGAGCGTGTTCGATCAGCTCCGTACCGACGAGCGGATCGTGATCGCGTCGGCCGTGCGCACGCTGGTCCTCAGCTTTCTCAACTACCTCGAACTCTTGATCTGTTTCGGGATCGTGTACGTCACCATGCTCGAGAAGCTTTCCGGCGCTGACGGGTGGATGGACGCGATCTACTTCAGCGTCGTCACGCAGCTCACGATCGGGTTCGGGGACATTCGTCCGCTCGGGGTCGCGCGCTTCGTGTCGGCGACGCAAGGGCTGGTCGCCGTGGCGTTCACCATCTTGATCCTCGGACGCCTCGTGTCGGTGCTGCCCAAAATCGAAAGCGTCATCAAGCACTCACCCGACGAATAGTCGCCACCGATCCCTCTATGCACACGTCTTTCGCTCGCGCCGCGTGGCCGATGACGGTACTGCCGCTCGTTGCCTGCTTGATCGCCGCGCCCACCGCGCGTGGGCAGTCACTCTCGCCGTCGACGCTGGGGATCAGCGTTCAGCTACACGGTGTAGCCGGCACCATGAACACCGCCATCTATCCGAGAGCCAGTGGCAGCACCGCGCTCGGCTTCGGCGGTGACGTGTCCTACGGAGCTTCACCGCGCTTGTCGCTCGTTGGCCGACTGGCTCGCATCACGTCGAAATCGGAGATACCCACGGAGTCCACCGACTATGCGATCGTGCAAGGTGATCTCGTCTTGCGCTGGATGCAATCGCCGGGCGCTCGTGTGCGTCCGTTCGTTGAGGCCGGCCTCGCCTTGCGGCGGCTAGCCTTCGAGTACGCCGAAGCGGCCGGTGTGCTGAACGACTTCACCGCCTTCAACGGCGGCGCCACGGCCAGCCTCGGCGTGATGGTGTTTCAGACGGAGAGCATGTCGGTGGAAGGTGCGGGCACGTACACCAGCGGCAACTTCAGCACGTGGAAGGTGAACGGGAAGTCGGAGTCGCTGGCCCAGATGACGTCCGAGATGCTGGGCGTTCGGGTCGGCGTGCGCTACTGGTTGAAGAGGTAGCGCGATCACGCTCGGCGGTCACGTGAGGCCGCCGTCGTTGTCGGGCACGATGGCCGTTGCCTCGATTTCAATGAGCGCGTCGGCTTCCATCAATGCGCACACCTGCACCGTCGACATCGCGGGATAGTTACGGCCGAGGATTTCACGATACGCCGCCCCCAGGTCGGCGCCGCTGGCGAGATACCGGTTGCGGTCGGTCACGTACCACGTGAGACGGACGAGATGCTCGGGCGTGGCACCGTCGCAGGCCAACACCTCGACGATATTCCGCATCGCCTGCTTCGCCTGCTCTACGAAGTCGGCACTCACGATCTGCTGTTGATGGTTCCAGCCGATCTGCCCGGCCACATGAATCACCCGACCGCGCGCCGAAATGCCATTGGCGTATCCTCGTGGACGCGGCCAGTCGTTCGGCTGTAGTGTGCGATGCATCAGCTATTCTCCTTGAGACGGAAGCGCTGGAGCTTTCCAGTATCGGTTTTGGGCAGCGTACTCACGAACTGGACCTGACGCGGATACTTGTACGGCGCGATCGTGGCCTTCACATGCTCCTGCAAGGCGCGCACGAGGGCCAAGTCTCCGTGCACGCCCTCCCGCAGTACCACGAATGCGGACACGACTTGGCCGCGCTCTTCGTCAGGAAGACCAACCACGGCGCACTCGGCTACTGCATCATGCTGCAACAGCGCACCTTCGACTTCCGGCGCGCCGATGTTGTAGCCGGCCGAGATGATGAGGTCGTCGGTGCGCGCTTTGAAGTACACGTAGCCGTCGGCGTCCATCGAGCAGGCATCGCCGGTGAGATTCCAACCGCCCTGCACGTACGTGGTCTGGCGTGCGTCGGCGAGATAGCGACAACCGGTGGGACCTCGCACGGCGAGCTTGCCGACCTCGCCAATCGGGACCTCACGCAGGTGGTCATCGAGCACTGCCACGGTATAACCGGGAACCGCGCGGCCGATCGCGCCGCGGCGCCAATCCGCGCCGGCCGCGCCGATGAACACGTGGATCAGCTCCGTGGCACCGATGCCGTCGAGTATTTCGACACTGGTGGCGTCACGCCAGAGCGTACGGGTGGCATCGGGGAGTGCCTCGCCAGCCGATACGGCCACGCGTAGCGAGGTGGTGTCGTAGCGACCGGGGTGCTCGCGGACCGCGATCGCCATATGCCGGTAGAATGTGGGCGCTGTGAAGCTGATGGTCGCGCCAGTGGCCGCGATCGCATCGAGCAGACTCTCCGGTGATGCCCGCTCCAGTAACACTACACTCGCGCGCGCGGCAATCGGAAAGCAGACCAGTCCACCGAGTCCGAAGGTGAACGCAATCGGTGGCGTTCCGATGCAACGATCGTTGGCGGTGATTCCAAGCAGCTGTTCAGAGAATCCACGGCACATCGCCATCACGTCGCGATGGAAGTGCATGCACCCTTTCGGAGCGCCCGTGGTACCTGACGTGAACGCAATGAGCGCCACGTCGTCGCTTGACGTGGCCACCGCCTCGAATGCCGTGGTGTGGCGTGCCATCTCACGCTCCAGCGTATCGGTTCCCTTACCGCCCCAGCAGCGCACGGCGCGAACACTCGGTGTTTCCGCAGCGGCACTGGCAAGATCCTCCAGCAGTCGTGCGTCGCACAACGCCGCGTTGCACTCCGCCCGCTCGATCACCATGCGCAACTCGCCAGCGCGCAGCATCGGCATGGTGGTCACGGCAACCATACCGGCCTTCAGCGTCGCGAGCCACGCCACGGTCATGAAGCGGCCGTTGAACCCCCGGCAGAGTACGCGGTTCCCGGACACCAGTCCGAGATCGTATACCAGCACATGCGCCAGCGCATCGACCTGTGCCGACAGTTGCGCGTACGTGGTCTCTTCCCATCCGCCGTCGCCATCGGGCACGACGATCGCCACCCGATTACCGTGGCCTTCCGCTATGGCACGGTCAAGCAGCTCTGCTGCGGCGTTCATGCGAGGCGCCGCCGCGTACACGCCCTCGAGCGTGATCACCGGCCACTGTTCGGCCGGCGGCAGCTGGGCGCGCGAGAAGCCGTCGACATGGCCACTGGGATGCAGCTGCACCGGATTGTGCGCGGATGGTGTAGGCGCGGATGGCGAAGTGGTCATGGCGTGTCCTCAGCGCTGACGATGCGCCTTCAAGGTCTCGCGGCCGACGAGCAGGCGCTGCACTTCACTCGCCCCCTCGTAAATGCGCAGCGCGCGCACGTCGCGATACAGTCGCTCCACCACTTCGCCCACGCGCACGCCACGGCCGCCGTGCAGTTGCAGCGCGCGATCGATCACCTGTTGCGCCAGCTCCGTGCCGGCCAGCTTGGCCATTGCGGCAACGCCGGTGCCGCGAGTGCTCTGGGTGTCGCGATGCCACGCGGCACGATAGGTCATCAGCGCCGCCGCATCGAGATCGGTGGCCATATCGCCCAGAATCGCCTGCGCCAACGGCTGTGCACCAAGCGTCGCGCCGAACATTTCGCGTGACT
>NZ_JBDNFF010000182.1:0-14068 GCF_041689975.1 Gemmatimonas sp. | reverse complement strand
CGCGCGACCACCGCAGCCGCAAACACCGCGGGATGCCGATGCAGTGCGTCCTCCACCTCGAGTGAGCTGATGTTCTCACCACCGGAGATGATGATGTCTTTACCGCGATCCTTCACCTTGAGGTAGCCGTCGGGGTGAATCACCGCGAGATCGCCCGAGTGAAACCATCCTCCCTCGAACGCGGCGGCGGTCGCGGTGGGATTCTTGAGGTAACCCTTCATGGTGATGTTGCCGCGAAAGACGATTTCGCCCATCGCCTCGCCATCGTGGGGCACGGGTGCCCTCGTGACGGGGTCCACCACATCCACTGCCTCTTCCACCTGAAAGCGCACGCCCTGCTTGCCGTTGTGCATGGCGCGCTCGCTTTGATCGAGTGATTCCCATTCGGGCTGCTTCACGCAAATGGTGGCGGGTCCGTACACCTCGGTGAGACCATACACGTGCGTGAGCTCCACGCCGCGTCGCTCCATGGCTTCAATCGTCGACGCCGGCGGTGCCGCACCAGCGATGTATCCCTTGAGGCCATGCGGCACGCCCTGCCACTGTTCATCCGGTGCGGCCAGCATGGTGTTGTGCACGATCGGCGCGCCACCGTAGTGCGTAACGCCGTGCTCCTTGATAAGCGCGAAGATGGCTGACGTCTCGACCTTTCGCAAACAGACGTTGGTGCCAGCCAGCGCCGCCATGGCCCAGGTCACGCACCATCCGTTGCAATGAAACATCGGCACGGTCCAGAGATACACGGCGAATCGGGGCATCCCCCACGCCACGATCTCTCCCAGCGCGTTGAGGTACGCACCACGATGATGATACACGACGCCCTTCGGGTCACCGGTAGTACCGCTCGTGTAGTTGAGGGCAATGGCGTCCCATTCGTCGTGTGGTCCGCGCCACGCGTACGCCGGGTCGCCGCCATCGAGGAACGCTTCGTAGTCGATGTCGCTGAGCGGCTCGCCGCCGCCCGTGTACTCCGGATCCACCACGTCGATCACGAGCGGCTTTACGGCGCAGCGCGACAGCGCGTCGGCGACGACGCCGGAGAATTCACGATCGGTGATCAGCACCTTCGCTTCACCGTGATCGAGCATGAACGCAATGGTCGCGGCGTCGAGCCGCACGTTGAGACAATTGAGGACGGCGCCACTCATGGGCACACCGAACTGGCACTCGTACATCTCCGGCGTGTTGAGCAACATCACCGCGACCGTGTCGTTGCGGCCGATGCCGTGCGCAGCAAGTGCCGAGGCCAGGCGGCGGCATCGCGCGTAGGTCTCACGCCAACGGAAGCGACGGGCGCCATGAATGACCGCGGTGCGCTCGGGGCACGCGGTGGCGGCCCAGTCGATCAAGGTGAGCGGCGTGAGGGCGGCAAAGTTGGCCGCATTCCGGTCGAGTCCCGTGTCGTAGGGACTGGGTACGGAGATCGACATGTGCTGGATGCTCGGTGACAGGGGATGGCAAGGCGCCGCGGCACCGCTCAATATGCCGACCTTTGCCAAAGGGCAGCCAGGCGTCCATTGCGACGGCATCGGGTATCACGCCGAATCCCCGTCGTAGCCGAGGATGGCTTCTTCCTTGGCCTTCGTGATCGGACGGCCCATTGAGCTGAGGGAATCGTGGGCCAGATCTCTCGTTCCACCACGCTCGTCGAGCGCCCGCCACATGGCTTCGTTGGTGGACTCGCCGGTCAGCGCGACAACTTCAACCGAGAGTCGCGGTATCAGGTCGTTCATGGAGACCGTCACCCCATTTCACCGAACCATTCGCTCGGCGTGCGCACCGCAGCCATGGGCTCCGCGCGCTCGTGCAATTCGTGGTCCAGCGTGACCAACGTGGCGTTCATCCGCCGCGCCGTCGCGACATACAGCGCATCCGCACCGCGCAGCGCACAGGCGGCGGCGATCTCCGCGGCTTCAGCGGCCATCTCGTGGTCGAGCGCGTGTACGACAAGTCCGGGAACCTCGAGCGTGGCGCGTCCCGCTTCGTTGGCGAGCGCGCGGTTTCGTGTGCGCCGCGCTATCGTGGCACAGACCTCGATGACGAACAGCCCCGGCTGATGCAGCGCGACGCCTCGCTTAAGCAACGACGACACGAGCGACGCACACTCGGCGTGATCGCGCTCCGCGGGCGAGAGCGCCGCGAGCCACACCGACGCATCGAGCGTGACCTTCAACGGCGACCCGCGCGAAGCTGATCGACGAGTGTGGCGTCTGTTCCAGTCGACTCCGCGACGGCCGCGCCCAGCGCCTGCCGGCGATACTTCCAGTCTGCAGTTGTCTGTCCGCTGTTGACCGACTCCGCGGGAACGTCGGCGATACGCCCGTCCACCCATGCCGCGAACAGTGCCGTCGCGACCTCGCGGACCGCGAGACCCTCGAGCGCACTCTTGGACTTCACCCGGCGATACAGGTCGTCCGGCAGGTCGATGCTGGTCTTCATACGAGGCATATAACGGTATTTACCGTTCCCCGCCATCGACCTTCACGTGTAGCTCATTGAACCAGTTCTCCACGTACACAACGCCGCGGCCACCGGCGTTGGCGCGATCGCGAATCATGACGAAGCGCTGCCCATCGGTCGACACGTCGTCCTGCGGCCGGTTACGCGCCCACCGGTACCCCGCCAGCGGAAAGAGTACCTGCGGATTGCCGGGAGTGAACGTTGGGCCAGGCGGCACCGCGACCACGTTCAAACGCCCCCCGCTCTTGAAGAACAACTCGCGCCCATCACGCGACCACCGTGGTTCCGGGCCGCCGCCGCCACGCGAGACCACAGACTTCGCCCGGGCATCCGGAAATGACGTGACGTACAGCTCGACCGAGCCCGATTCATTCGACGAGTACGCCAGCCATTTGCCGTCGGGTGACAACGCGATGTTCAGCAGCGTGCTCTTTGTTTGCGGGACGATCACGGCCAACAGCGTGGTGCCGCCCGTGAGCCGTCACGCGCGAATCGCATAGTTGTTGTCTCCAACTTCATCGGCGCGCACCACCAGCCACTGCCCGTCGCGCGAGACTTCGGACTCCCACAAGCCAAAGGTGTGGCGCTGTAGCAGCTGTGCCTTATCGCTCCCTTCGGCGGCGGCGCGCCGCACGATGACATCGAAGGGGTTCTTATCCACGTCACCGACAGATACGAAGGTGAGCGACTTGCCGTCCGGCATCCATGACGCGCGCCAGTTCACCAGACCGTCCGCAAACACCTTGTGCCGGTTGCCGTTCGCCTCCCGGATCCAGAGGTCCGTAGCCTTGTCGCGAATACTGACGGCGAGAGACTTCCCGTCGGGCGACAACGTTGGATACTCGAACTGCCCGCGCCAGAGCGAGTCGAGCAGAGTAGCCCGTCCATCGCGAGCGACCCACGTGAGGTCGGACAACGCCGCGCTCGGGTCTTCGCTGGAGTAGAGCAGAGCGCCCGACTACGACATCGCGAATCGCATCGGTTCCACGCCATCCACTACCGAGACCGCGCCGCCGCGCAGTGTGAGGGTGTTAAGATCGCATGCCGCCGCGAACAGCCCACCCTCGCGCAGCGTGTAGACAAGGTACCCGGTCGGCGAATACGCCGCGCCCGCAGCCTGCGACACCAACAGTTTCAGACTGTCACTGCGCAGATCGTACACATAGACATCCGACGACAGCGAACAGTTCGCGACGCACCGGGTCAACAGGATGCCCCGTCCGTTCGGCAAAGCCGCCAGTGACGCGGCGTATCCCGTAGCATTCCACCCTGTCAGCGCTGTCGCGACACCCCCCGTCAATAGGCACCCGATTCAACGTCTGCTTGTTCGATAGGTGCGGAACGGTCTGGTCATCCAGCCAGGTCAGGATGCGGTAGGTATCGTGCACGTTGCTGGCGAACGTGATCGACCCTCCACCGTCCACCGGCACTTTCTTCAGCTTTCCGTCGGCGGTCCCATAGGCTATCCAGCGACCGTTTGGCGAGAACGCAGGCGACAGGGCGCCGTCGGTGCCGGCCATGACCGTAGCATCGCGCGCATCCCGAAGCTTTCGCATCAGGATATAGCCACCTGGCGTGGAGTCCACGAACACGATACTGGAGCCATCGGGTCGATGGCGGTTTGCGTGGCGACGGCGCGGAAGCCCGGCGAGAGCGAAGGTTCGAAGGTGTGGTTCCACAAGTGCACCTGCTGACGACTCACGCTCGGCGCACTCGCTGTGGGTCGCGTGAGCCGCACTCCGGTCAACGCAAGCGCCACAGTACCGGCGCCGACCGCGACCCACGTACGTGCGTCACGCCAAAGCGGTCGGGAGGGCATCGGCACGGCCGTCGCCGAGAACATTGCACCGCTCGTGTTACTCAACGCCGTCGCACTCGCAAACCGATCCGCCGGCAATTGGGCCAGCGCCGTACCCACCGCCTGCTCTACGCCCAACGGCACGGTATCGCGCAGCATGTGAATCGGCGTCGGCTTTTCGCTCAACACCTTCGCCGCAATCGCCTGCACGCTGCTGCCGATGAACGGCGCGTCGCCGGCCAGCATTTCGTACAGCACCGCGCCCAGCGCATACACATCACTACGCGAATCGATCGTGCGTTCGCCCATCGCCTGCTCAGGACTCATGTACTGCGGTGTGCCGAGCGAGAGCCCCGTTTGCGTCATGCGCGCGCCGCCGGCGCTTTGCACGGCGAGGGCGATGCCGAAGTCGGCCACCAGCGCGCTGCCATCATGCAGCAGGATGTTCTCGGGCTTGATATCGCGATGGATCACGCCTTGTCGGTGCGCGTAGTCCAGCGCACTGGCCACTTCGCGGGCGATGCGTAGCGCGTCGGCGATCGGGAGCTGGCGTTCGCGTTCGAGCCGCGCACGCAACGTCTCGCCGGTGACCAGCGGCATCACGTAGTACAGTAAGCCGTCGGCGTCGCCGCTGTCCAGCAGCGGCAGAATGTACGGGAGCTGCAGGCGCGCGGTGGTGCGGATCTCGCTCAGAAACCGTTCGCCACCGAGTGCGGCGCCGAGATCGGGATGCAGCACTTTGATCGCGACATCGCGGTCGTGCTTGAGATCATGCGCGAGATACACGGTGGCCATACCGCCGGCACCCAGCTCACGCTCGACGCGATAGCGGTCGGAGAGGGCGGTGGTGAGGCGTTCCACGATAGACATCGGCCGAAGTTACGGGGCGAGCGGTTTCCGGTCGAGGCGGGTTCGCAATGGCCATCCGGGCAACTTCGGATCACCTCGTCAGACTAGTCAGATCATACTGGTCTGACTATATTTTCGTGATGTCTGAAGAAATCTCGCTGTACAACGCCAAGGCGACCCTCTCCGCGCTGGTGCGGCGGGTCCGCGAAGGACGGTCGTACACCATTACGGTGCACGGTCAGCCGGTCGCTGAGTTGCGTCCCTTCGATCCTCCACCGTTGCGCACGCTCACGCTCGCCGAGCGCATTGCGGAATTGGAAGCACAGGGCGTCATCTCCGCGGGGGAGGGGTCGGCACGCGACCTGGCACAATGGCCGATCCATCATCGCGTAAACGGCGCGCTCGAGCGCTTTCTTGACGAGCGCGAATGACCATCGCCTTCGTCGATTCATCCTGCGTGCTGTCCATGCTACTCGATGAAGCGCACGGCGCCCGCATGCAGCGGCAACTCTCCGAATACGATCACCTAATGATCGCGCCGTTACTTGAAGCCGAGGTGTACAGCGCTGCCCATCGTGAGCGGCGTTCGGTCGACCACGATCTGCTTCGGCGATTCCGACCCATCTTCGCCCCGCGCAGTCTCCGTCCGGAGATCGAACGGGTGCTCGTCGCGGGTTACGTGCGCGGTGCCGATTGTTTGCACTTGGCCACGGCGCTCTACCTCGCGCCGGATCCGGGCGAACTCACTTTCCTCACGTTGGACGAGCGACAGCGAGCAGTGGCGGTGCAGCTGGGATTCGCGACCTGATGCCCGGGTCGCCGCCGTTCTGCATCGGAGAATTACGCGGGTCGGCACGGCGCCGCGCACAACCTCGAGGCCGTCGATGCCGTTGAAGTCGTCCGGATTGCACACGTACACCGGCAAGGTATGCGCCAGTGCGGTATTGCGTCGACCGGCGGCATCCGACGCCAGCGTTGCAGCACTGGGCTCCCGCTATGGCGGAGCTCATGTAACTGCGGGGGTCGAACGCGCCATAGTCTCAGGCATGATCTACCGGGGCAAATGCGACGCCACGACGTGCACACTGCACACCCAAGGCCTTGTCGCGGGTCCAGCGTTTGCACCTATCGATCGCCGCCGATACCAGCAGATCGACATCCACGAAGCCGATGCCGCGACGGCCGAGGCTCTGGGCCGCAATGAAATGCATCACTTCGTCGTGCGTCGCCGTGGTGGCCATCGGCAAGTCGCTGAGGAGACGGAGCACCTTGGTGCGTGGTCGCAACGATCCGCACGCCATTTCCCCCACGACGAAGGGGTGCGCGACGACATTCGCGGATTCGAGGAGCACCGCCAGCGTCGCGTCACCGCGTCGCAGGTGGTCGATCCACACGGACATGTCGACGAGAATCACCCGATGGCGCGCGCCGACGCCCGGCGGCGACGTCCCGCGACCAGCTCGGGCTCCGACCCGGCCAACGCGGCGAGGCGGCGCGCGCTTTCGCGGGCGATCAGCGCCTCGAGTCCCGCGCGCACCAGCGCGGTTTTCTCGTCGATGTTCGTGAGACGACGCGCCTCTTCGAGGAAGTGATCGTCGACATTGAGTGTCGTTTTCATCAGTAGCGTCCCAACGTTTTGGGATTCGAGCGGTGTAAGTGGTTGATTGGCTTGGGGAACGGAGTCGTTTGGTCTGGTCTCGACTTGAACGACGAGGCGGTGGTTCGCCGCGCCCCGTCCGTCGGCACGATTCCCATTTCCATCCGTCTGCTGTTCTTCGCGTTTCTTCGCGTTTCTTCGCGTGCTCCGCGAGCTTCGCGTGAACCAGCTGGCTCTCCGATCGCTCCGTGGCAGCCGCCAGCACCGCCGTGCGCGCGAAGTCCGCGAAGATCGCGAAGGCCCGCGAAGAACAGCAACACCGTGAGTGGTGTCCCCACATGTCACGGGTGGAGTGGTGCTTCCCGTCGATCACGCCGCACCGGCGCATCATGTCAGTGGGTGGGGACCAGCGAGCACGCGGTGAAGACGCACCTCTGGATCGCGAAGCAAGGTCTCCAGCTTGACCGGCCACGCGTGTACGACCTGCGACAGATCCTGAGTGTAGCCCTGTTCGCACAAGTTCCGCTCCATCAACTACTTACCTTACCACCATCTCATTCAGACGTTGATTTCGAGCCCATTCCACTCATTCTCCTCTGAAGAACGTTGGGACACTTCTGCGTTTTCATATGTATGAGTATGGACTCTTAAGCCATACGGCGAGGCGCGCGAACACGTCGCTCATCGAGAAACCCCCGGTACACTCGCCAGCCAGATATCACTTCGGGGATCGTTCATCAGACACGCGCCCGTGGGCGCAGCCGTGGCTATCACGACGGACTCGATCCAACACCGTGGCGGGAGCCTCATGGCCAGCGTCTCCGCACCCCCCGCCGACGATTGACGCCAGAGCGTCGGCCCCTGATCTCCGGGCATCCAGCGAGCGAAATAGATTCCGCCGTCTCTCGACCAATTGAGGCGCGCGGGATTGATCGCCATGCCAAAGGCGTTTAATTCGCGCTATTCCCAACGACCGATCGGCGTGACGCCGAGTACGATCTGGCCACCAGTGGAGAGCAGCATGGCCACGTGCGTTTCATCAGGACTGGTCGTGAAACGTATAATGGTGACGGAGTCTAGCGCCTTGATTTCTCGGGCAACGCGACCCGTTGAATCGAAGACGACCAATCCCCTGCCACTCGGGAGCACATCCAGGATCCGGCTTGCGTCGTGCGGCAGTCCACCGTTGACGGTCGGCTGTATTCGGATGTCGATGCGGTGGGAACCGACATCCAGCACGCCCACTTCGGTCACGCTCGCGGTAGCCTTCGCGAACGTGACGTGACGACCATCAGCCGACATGCCGGTTTCGAAGTTCGCCGGTCCCCGCGTGTTGGAGAGCGCCACTTCGCTCGCGGTGTCCGCGCTGATCGACAGCCGGTACAGATTGTCGCCGATCGCGTCGCCTCGCATATAGTAGAGCGCTCGTCCATCGGGCGAAATGGAGGGCGCGCCATACCAGATGGTGCTGCGAGTTCGTTGACGCGCCTCTCGGGCGCCGCTCGCGGAGACATCGAACGTCCAGAGATCCTGAATGGCGTCGCCGCTCACCAGCATCACGCGTCCGGTGGTGCGTGCCACATCGAACTCGCCACGATAGAGCATCTGCAGTCGCGGCATCACGAGCGTGGGCGCCCCCGCGAACCGACCGTTTCGGGCGACCGGTATCAACACCCGTTCGTCGTCCTTCACGGGAGCCGAACGGACGATCAGGATGCCGTCGCCGGCGGGTGTCCAACGAACGGTCGCTCGCCGCCGAGTTGGCATCGAATCGATCGCCGTGCCGTCGCGTCCGATGATGAGGACCAAGGCAGCGACATTCACCGCGAAGAATCGCCCGTTGGGTGACCACGCGATGTCATCGATGACGCCCGACGGCATGGCGATGCTGTCGACGACGGCACCAGTCGCCGTATTCAGAATACAAGCATATGGCGCTTTCGGACGACGCCATCGCCCGGCGATGAACACCACGCTGTCACTGGCCGCGTGGGTGTCGAAGATCCCGACGGTCCCGATCTGCCGAGCCACCCCTCCCAGCCGCGATAATACAAAGGTGCCTTCGCGAAGCGAATCGAGCTGGGCGAGGAAGACCGCCGAGGCGCCGTCATGGGTGAATCGCGGACTCCTGATGTACGGGACTCGGAAAGCAACGTGACCGGTGTGGTGGTTGCGCTGTCCTGAACAATCAGCGACGCGTGGCACGGCAGTGCTTTCGTCGATATCCAAGTCGAGAAACCCAGACTTCCCCGACTGATCGCACGGCGCCTTGACGTAGGCCAGAAAATCGCCGCGCGGCGAGATGGCGGGATAGCCTGCCACGCCGTCGAATGTCACCTGCGTTCGGCTCAAATCGGCCGTTACGGCGTTGTTCGCCGGCAACTTCGGATACAGGACGGCGGCCCCGACGAGTGCACCGATCGTGGCCGCGACACGCCAATCCAGGCGCACTCGCTTGGTGAGGCGCGATGGTGTCTGTGCGTCACTCGGTGCGCGTATGTCGTCGAGCGAGACCAGCGACGCAGCAAACGCCGCCGCCGATCCAGGGTGGTCGGGGGGAGCTTCGCCAAGGCCTTGAGCATCGCGCGCTCGATTGGCCAGGCAACGGTGTCACGCGTGGTACTGATGGGCGCCGGCTTTTCGGTCAACACCTTGGCGACGATCGCCTGCACCGTGGAACCCGTGAACGGCGGGTCATCGGTCAGCATCTCGTACGTCACCGCCCCGAGCGCATAAATGTCACTACGCGCATCGATGGTGCGTTCCCCCATCGCCTGCTCGGGGCTCATGTATTGCGGCGTGCCGAGACTCAGGCCCGTTTGCGTCATACGCTGGCCACCCGCGCTTTGCACCGCCAGCGCGATGCCGAAATCTGCGACGAGCGCGTGCCCGTTCTGCAGCAGGATGTTCTCGGGCTTGATGTCGCGGTGAATCACGCCGAGGCCGTGCGCGTAGCCGAGGGCATCGGCGACTTCGCGCGCGATCAGCAGCACATCGTCGATCGGTAACTGCTTCTCCCGCTCGAGCCGTGCGCGCAGCGTCTCACCGGTCACCAGCGGCATCACGTAGTACAGCAGGCCGTCGGCCTCGCCGCTGTCGAGCAACGGCAAGATATGCGGGTGCTGCAGGAGTGCGGTCGTGCGGATCTCGGTGAGAAAGCGTTCGCCGCCGAGTGCCGCACCAAAGTCCGGAAGCAGCACTTTGATCGCGACATCGCGATCGTGCTTGAGGACGTGCGCAAGGTACACGGTGGCCGTACCACCCTGCCCAAGTTCGCGATCGACGGTGTAGCGGTCGGAGAGCGCCGTCGATAGTCGTCTCAGCGTCGCATCACTCACGGTGGAAACGCCTCATCGACTACGGAAGCTGCCAGTGTGCGCATCTACCGCGGGCGGTCAGAAGCGCGCACAGAAATGTCAGCGCGACTCGTTCGCCGCCTGGCATCTGCCTCGTGGTCCGCATCAAACTCGGCGAGCAATGTGATCAGCGCTCGCGGGTCTACCGGCTTCACCATGTGGTGATCGAACCCGGCTTCGTGTGAACGACGACGGTCTTCGTGCTGTCCCCAACCGGTGACGGCTATGAGCAAGATATCCGCGCCCCACGGCTGCGCACGGATAGCACGGCACACGTCGTACCCGTCCAGCTTCGGCAAGCCAATATCGAGCAAGATCACCTCGGGCCGGAACTGCGCGGCCATGTCGACGCCCGCTTGCCCATCGCTGGCCGTGCGTGTGTCGTTGCCCAGAAGCTTCAACATGTCTGACAGGCTATCCGCCGCATCCATGTTGTCGTCCACCACGAGGATGCGGCGCGACACCCCTACGGGCTGTTCGGTTGCACCGTCCAATGCGTGTGGCTCTGCGGTGGCGATGACCACCGGCAACCGCACGACGAACTCGCTTCCCTTGCCCAGTCCATCGCTCTTGGCCTGCACCGTGCCGCCGTGCATCTCCACTAAACGCTTCACCAGCGTCAGGCCGATGCCTAACCCACCCTGGGCCTTCTCCAACGACTGAACCACCTGCGTAAACATGTCGAAGATGCGGGACAACTGGTCTGCGGCGATGCCGATACCGTTGTCCTTCACCGTGACCATCAGGTCGCTCCCGTCGCGCTCGACGTGCAAGTGAATGTGAGCGTGCTGCTCGCTGTATTTTGCCGCGTTGTTCAACAGGTTTAGAAATACCTGTGCCAGACGCGTCAGGTCGGCATCGATGAAGAGCGGTTCGGTCGGGAGCGTGACGGTGAGTTGGTGGCCCTTTCTCTCGATCAGCGGGCGACTCGACTCCAAGGCACTCTCCAGGACCGTCGCCAATGGCACTCGCTCCTTGCGGAGTTCGAAGTTCCCTCGGCTGATACGGCTCACGTCCATCAGGTCATCGACCAGCCGCACCAACTGCGTCAATTGTCGCTCCATCATGCCGCGGGCTCGTTCGATGGTCGCCATCTCCCCACCCGCCAGCTTCATCAGTTCGAGGCCATTGCGGATCGGGGCCAGCGGGTTGCGGAGTTCGTGCGCCAATGTTGCCAGGAACTCGTCCTTGCGCCGGTCCGCCTCGGATAAGTCGGCGGCCAACTGCCGCAACTGCATCTCCGATGCTTTCCGCTCGGTTACGTCGAGGTTCGTTCCCACCACCCACTCGTTTTCGCCCTGCGAGTTCGCCCGCACGGTTTCAACGGATTCGACGGAGCGCACTACGCCGTTGTCGCGTCGGCGGATGCGGAATTCACGGCGGCTCTGTCCCCCGCGGCGCACGGTCTCCTGCAGGATGCGCTCATTCTCCGGCAGATCCTCCGGCAACACGGCATGGCTCCAGTCGGCGTACGGCACGAAGCCATCCGCCGTAGGCGGGATGCCATAGAGCTGGAACATCTGCGCGTCCCAACGGAGCGCGTCCGTGTGGATGTTTCGCTCCCAGATGCCCACCGCCGTGGCCTCGGTCGCCAGCCGCGTGCGCTCCTCGCTCTCGCGTTGCTTCTCCTGGGCGGCGCGGCGCACCGTGATTTCCACCGCCGATGGAATGAGATGTGTGATGCGCCCTCCCGCATCGCGCAGCGGCGCGACCTGGAAATCGATCCACACCCGCGTATCGCCCGCCATGCGCACGGGCACGTCGTAGCGCACGATCTCGCCGCTGGCCGCACGCTCGTAGGCCTCGCGCAATTGCGCCTGGATTCCCGGGGAATAGCTCCACCAGTGGCAGTCCCAGAACTTTTTCCCGATTACCTCGCTGGCCGGAATACCGGCCGCCTCCAGCGGCGCGAGGTTCGCGTAGGTCAAGGTTCCATCTGCCGTGGTCACGCCGACGAAGATAGCAAGAGTGTGGTCCAACACACGGCGGGTGAATTGATGGCTTTCCCGGAGTTCGTCTTCCGCCTGCTTGCGCGCGGTGATCTCCTCGACGACCGCGCCGAAACCCGATATCTCCCCCGCTCCGTCGCGCACCGGGTACCAGCTTTCACTAAAAAATCGCGGCACGCCGGATGCGGCAGGCGTTTCACCGGAGTACTCGTGATTAAACACGGGCTCGCCCGTCGCCACGATACGGTCCGTCACAACGAGGAGACTATCGACGAGTGCGGGCATGATCTCGGAGACATGACGGCCCAAGTGCGCCTCAGCGGAAACGCCGTTCATCTCTGCGAGGCGTGCATTGATGCGCATGTAGCGCAGATCCCGATCGAGGAAGCAAAAGCCGATCGGCGCCGTGTGGAGAACCGTGTCGAGTAGCGCGCTGGCACGTTGCGCCTCGGCCGTCTCGCGTTTGCGTTCGGTGATGTCTCGTATGACGGCCACCATCCCTGTCGGGCTACCATCGTCGGCACGCGTCAGCGTGACGCTCGACTCCACGTGCAGCTCACGGCCCGCCCGGGTAATGTGAATGTTCTCCCCGCGCCACTCGCCGCGTTGGCGCAGCGCGGTCATGGCCTCGGCTTCATCCTCCGCGCGCAACCAGCGGAATCGATACAGATCGCTGAGCTTGCAGCCGAGCGTCGTTGCCGCATCGAGGCCGTACTGCCGCTCGGCGGCAGCGTTCAGGTAGGTCACTCGCTGTTCGGCATCCACGGCGATGACGGCGTCGCTGACCTGCGCGAGGATCTTGCCGCGTAAGCGATTCGATTCTGCGTCGCGGCCTTGCAGCGTGCAGATCGGCGGGTCATGCGCGACGGCGGCTTCAAACTCGTCGTGATCGTCGGGAGACGGCTCCGCTTTACTCGAGTGGCTCACTCCTTTACCGGTTGCATATCGAGGCCGACGAGCACGCGTTCTTCGTGGGAAAGAGCGCCGATGATCTTCTGGTCGCCTGCGGCAAGCTGAGAATTCTTCGTGAGGTCAATGAACTCCATGCGGTGGGTCCAAGCCGGATGAAGCGCCCCTCGTCGTCCAAACGCCGCTGGAGGCCGTGAGCTGCGGCCTTTGTGATATGCTGGCCTTATCGCAGTCGCGAAGATAGCACAGGGAAATGGATTCAGCGAATCCAGCGCGTTACCAAACATTGCGGAATAAACGCGAGCCGATGGCACTTGCAAGGACGAGTCCGCCGGCCCCGGAACTCAAGTGTGCTGAGTTTGGCACCAGGTTTGCGAAATTTAGCCAAGCCGAACATCTCGAAGTTGTCCAGGTCCTGTCGTTCGACGATGCGTGCTGCGAGGGAATGGGCTTGGCGCGTAGTCACGAGAAAATCCGGCAGGGTTTGGCGGAGCGCCTCTGCGTTCTCTGCGTGCTCTGCGCCTCTGCGTGATCCGTTCCACTGCCCCGTGCGCACCGTACGCCGCCCACGACTCCTCGGGGCCGGCGACGAACAGGCCGTTAAACCGCTCACGCAGAGGACGCGGAGGCGCAGAGAACGCGGAGCAATACGCGAAGAACAGGAATCGGCACCCCTCTGACCGCATGGCTCGAAATGGGAGTCGGTCCACCGAACTCCTCGCCGCGACCGCTCGACGCACTCGATCAGCTTACGGGGCGGTGGATCGATGCGCACGAACGGCAGGCTGATGTCGCACTAACGCGGCCGAGAACTCAGCACTCTCGAGCCTAGTAGTGTCCCGACGTTTTTTAGAGGAGAACGAGTGGAATGGCCTCGGAATCAGCGTCTGAATGACCAGGTTGTGGCGTACGTCGTTGATGGAGCGGGACTTGCTCGAACAGGGCCACACTCAGGAACTGTAGCATTTCGTACACGCGTTGCCGGTCAAGCTGGAGACCTTGCTTCGCGATCCAGAGGTGCGTCTTCTTCGCGGACTTCGGTCGAACTGCGGTGCTTACGGCGGCTGCGGCGCGATCGGAGAGCCAGCTGGTTCGCGCGAAGCTCGCGGAGCACGCAAAGAGATGCGAAGAACAGCAAAATCATGGAAAT
>NZ_JBDNFF010000181.1:0-3095 GCF_041689975.1 Gemmatimonas sp. | reverse complement strand
GGCCCCCGGACTCGTGGCGCGCAGTGTCGTGGTGCCCGGCTGGGGGCAGATGGCGAAAGGCGCCCGTGGCAAGGGTTGGACGTTGCTGCTTGGGACACTCGGCAGCGCCGGCGTGGCTGGCGCGAGCGAGTGGCAGTACCGCGCGCTGCGCGACAGCGCGGCGATGGCCACGTCACAGCGAGATCGGGACGGATACCTGCTGCGCGCGAATCCGCGTCGGAGCACGGCGCGCAGTGCGGCCGCGCTGGCGGGTGGCTTGTATCTGTACGGTCTGCTGGACGTGGCGCTGGGGCCCGTGCGGTTCTATCCGTCGCAGACGGGGGTTGCCGTTGAGGCGAGAATGCGTTGGCCGGATTGAGACCTGCGCGTGTTCGGTGACGGCCGCGGAGGTCGCGGCTCGAAAGACCTGCGCCGACTGTCAGACCCCTCTCGCATAATTAGGGTATCCCTCTCCCCGGAGTTGCAATGAGTGTCCTCATCGAAGCGTGCTGTCTTGTGGTCAAGCAGTTGTCGGTCGACCTCGCGTTCCCCGGCGGCACCGACGCGTTCACCGCGCGGGCGCAGTCCCTCGATCCCGTGCGGTCTGTGGTGAGCGATGGCCACCTCGTTGCCGTGAGCATCAACGATCCGCAGCTCCTCACGCCCCTGCTCAGCGAGATGGTCGACGCTGGACTCGTTGCGACCCACGAAGACGGATTCGGTGACTTCGCGTATGTCGACATGGAGATGGGCGAGACGATATGGTGTGCGTGGATCGAGACGGAGGCCCACCGTCATGGCTTCCGAGTGGCGTCGCACGTGGGTATGCGCCCCACTGCGATGGCGCGGCCCACTGGCTGGACGCCGCAGGAGTCCTGGAAGTTGACGCGTTCCGATCTGCGCGACGCCGGGCCCGAGCGGGTACTTTCGCTCGGTACCAGCGAGCATGGTAGCGATGCGCTGCTCGAATTACAGATGGGTCACGTGGTGCGCGGGACGCGCGATCGATCACCTATCGTGTCGGTGCGCGAGCCGGAAGCGCACGCGGCGTCTATACCGGGCGAGGAGGAGTTGCGGTTCGCTGCCGCCCAACGACTCCTCGGCGAGAGGGGTATCAGCTATCGGATCGATACCGAACAGGGCGCGATCACGATACTCTTGGCACTCGACGAGCTGGCGTCGGCATCGGAATCCACATCCAAGGACGCGCAGCCGGTAAGCGCAATGCTCCACGAATCACGCGACGAGGATGGCGCGGTGAAACACGAGGGTAAGGTCGCACGAAAGCGGCTCAACCTCCAGATGATTGTTGAGCAGATTGAGGCACAACTGAGCTCGAACTCAGAACCATTGGATGATGTCTCGTTTGGTGCGTTCAGCGACGCTGACGATGACGATGATGACGAGGTCGCGCCGGACTTCGACGAGCCGCACGGTCTACCCGCAGATGACGACTGTGCGTTGCGGATCTCCGTCATGCCGGGACAGGAAGCTGAGCAGCTCTCGTACTATGTCGTGCTGCCGCGGGTGCTTCGGGAGCAGAACCGCACCTGGGACTTGGTGCTCGACAAGATTACGCGCGACGCCGAGCAGGGCACCGAGGGTACGTTCGACGTGGACTCGGCGACGGGCACGATGGGACTGCGAGTCTCGACGGTGCGCGCGCCGGGCCAAACGTGGGAGGAAGCCGTGGAGCGGGGCTTCACTCGAGCGTCTCGTGCGGCATCGCAGGTGACGCGGGATTCACTGGCCTGGTGTTGAGCGCGTTCGCGACGAGGGTAGCAAAACACGCACGATCGAGCGTACGCTTAATCGCCAATGTGATTTTCGTTCCAGTCATCATTAATCCTCCATCTTTGCCCTCGCACATGCCGCCAAGAGCTCGCAGTATCTCCGTGGTTCTGGCCCTTGCGACCGCCTTTTGCGCAGCCAGCGCATCGATCGAGGCAATGCAGCCAATCTGCGGCGCGGGCATTCCGTGCGGTAACGCCTGCATTGCGTCCAACCGGGTCTGTCGCGCGGCTGCGCAGGATGCAACGCCCGAACCCAAGGAACGAGCATCGACGCCCGCTACGCTGGCGCGGAGAGGCGCCACGAAAGTTTGGGTCAACGAGAAGGCGAAGGTCTACCATTGTCCCGGCTCGCGTTCATACGGGCGAACGCGTGCCGGTCGCTTCACGTCCGAGCAGTCGGCTGTGACAGCTGGTCTTCGTCCCGCGTTCTCCCGTCGATGCGTCTGACCGCGTCCGCGCTCCTACTTACGGTGTTCCTCGCGCTGACGGCACGCACCGCAGCAGCCCAGGCACGTCGATCCTGCGGCGTTGACCGCTGGCCAGTGAAAGTTTGGGCCGACAAGGACGCGGCGCTGGTTGACACCGTGCCCGTCGCCGCAACGGTGCAGATGCTCGCGTCGCTTTCGGTCCCCGAGCTGGTGTACCCCGAGAACGGCCGGATCCGCCCGCATGAGTTTCGCACCTATCGCGTGCGCGCAGTCGTCGAGCGCATCACCGTGGAAGACGATGGCGACTGGCATCTCGTGCTGTCGGAGCCCGGCGCTCCGACGCTGAAACTGATCGCGGAGCTTCCAAGTCCCGAGTGCGCGACCTCCGCGACGCTCGCCACGCGATTTCGCGCCGCTCGCGATTCACTGCGGCGCGTGCCGCGCCGCGGGACTGTGGACATTGTCGGTATCGGCTTCTGGGACTACATCCACAATCAGAAGAACGGCGCGCGCAATGGATTCGAACTGCATCCGGTAACGCTCATCGTGCCTATCCGGTAACTACTCGCGGGTGGCCGCGCATCGGCTGCTGGCGCGGATTCGCGTGGACCTTGTGCCGGCACATGTCGACGTGCTCGACGTGACATCGGATACATCGAGCGTCGAGAAGGAGGCGGACGATGCCGCGCGAGAGGCGTTGGTTCCAGCAGCTGAATGGGATCAGAGCTCCGTGAAATATGTCGCAGCACCCGCGACGGTCTCACAGCTCGCGAGTAGAATCGGCGTGGCCGATGCAGTGGTAGCGGGGCGCGTGAGATTCGAACGACGCAATTTCAGGCTTTTATCCGGCATGGTAGGGGCCAGGCAAGTACGTCGACACTTCCCTGATGTAAAG
>NZ_JBDNFF010000180.1:0-15909 GCF_041689975.1 Gemmatimonas sp. | reverse complement strand
GTGTCTGCTGCTCGCCTCAGCAGCGTCTTCGTGTATCGCATGGCAACAGGCGGCTTCGACGCGATGGTGGTGGCGAGTTCGATCGCTGCGGGCACCAAGCTGTCGGGTTCATGGACGGACAGGATGAGGCCGAGTTGTGCGGCCTCCTGGGCATCGACGATGCGACCGGTGAACGCGAGCTCAGCTGCGCGTTGAGGTCCGACCGCGCGTGGCAGCAGCCAGGATCCACCGTCACCCGGAATGAGACCGAGATTGACGAAGGTTTCGCCGAACTTTGCTGTGCTCGATGCGAGTCGAAGGTCGCATGCGAGCGCCAGGTCGAAGCCTGCGCCGATCGCGGGACCGTTGACTGCCGCTATGGACGGTATGGGCATGGAGAACACGGCCTTGATCAGCGTTTGAATTCCGCTGCGGTATCGACTGGCGATGGCGTCGGTGGGACCGCCGAACATTCCTGCTCGCTCATGCATCTGGCGGATGTTGCCGCCAGCGGAGAATGCCGATCCGCGACCGGTGAGTACAACGGCGTGGACGTCTCGGTCTGATCCGAGGAGTTCGCAGGCTTCGACGAGTTCGTGAACGAGCGGCTCGTCGGAGATGACATTGCGTGTCTCTGGGCGTTCGAGCGTCAGCACTGCGACGTGATCGACTCGATCGATGGACAGGTCTTGGAAGTTCATTGGGCCTCCGTAATTGGGGTCGATACATCCCTGGCAAGAGCTAGTTGGCGTGCGCCGGCGCTTTGTCCGATCCACAAACCGACGGCGAGCGGAACAATGAGGGCGATGAGCATCACCGGGCCGGTGTCGAGATAGAGAAGAGCAAGGCTGACGAGGCCGGCGCTGACAGCCGACGCAAGCATGAGCGTTGATCGGTAGACGCCTACGCCCCAGCTGGCGCGTGCTGGTAGGGCGATCACCACCATTGCGTTGGAGACAGGAAACAACATGGCGGTGACGCAGACGAGTGGAGCGATGGCAAGGAGCCCGAGTTGTCGCGGTAGCAGCATCTGGATTGCCCCGAAGCCGACGATGGCAGCGAGCAGGACCTGGGCTGTGCGTGGGCCTCCGATGCGGTCGAAGAGCCAGCCTGAAAGCACTTTGCCACCGACCGAGGCGAGTCGTCCTGCGCCGATGAGGCCTGCAGCGAGCGTGAGTTCGGCGCCTCGATCGACGAAGTGTTGTGGGGTAAGTCCGATCACGACGTAGTGCGTGACGCCTGCGGCGACGCCGGTTACTAGGGCGAGCAGGTATGGTGGGTCGGCCCAGTAGGAAATGGCATCGCGGATGAACGTCGTGGTTCGGGGACCGTCGGCCTCTGCGAGTTCGGGCGTAGCCGCGGCGAGACCAGCAGCCATTGCGGCGGTCACGAAGAACACGGTCCGCCACAGATCTGCGCCAGCGTTGCTCGAGAACGCGGCGGCCGCGAGGCCCAATGAGTACGCGAGCCCGTAGGTGGCAATGGCTCGCCCGCGGGTCTTTACGTACATTCGGCCAACGACGGCAAGTCCGGGCCCGAAGAACAGTCCGCCGCCGAGGTCCGCCACTGCTTGGCCGATGGTGAGCATGCCCATGTTCTGTGAGGCGCCACTGAGGGCACAGCCAACGGCCAACGCAGCCGCGGCGATCTGTATGGCGCGCCGATCACTGTGCCGGGTGCCGAGCCAGCCGCCGAGCAAGTTGCCGACACCGATTGAGAGCGTGAGCACAGCGATGATCGCGGCTTGGTCGGAGACGGCGAGACCGAGGTCGTCGCGCACGAGCGGGAACAGCGGCGAGATGAACGTCTCAGAGGCAGCCGCGACAAGATAGACGGAAAAGAGGAACGCGAAGTGCAGTTTCTGGACGCCTCGAGTCACTCCGATAACCCCAGGAAGAGTTGATTGACGTGTCCGGAGAATTCGTCGGTCGATTCGGGGATCTCTGTGTCGGTGACGAGATCGTAGGTCTTGTGGCCAGCGTCAAGTGCCTGTGTCAGTGCCTCGCGAACGATTGATGCCCATTTGCTGGTCTCGGGGAACCACTCGAGGAGCGCAGCAAGTGCGAGGTACCCGCCCGACGGGTTGGCAACGTTTGCGCCGGCTCGCCGTGGCGCCGAACCGTGGACGGGTTCGAAGAGACCGACGCAGCGTCCCGCCGCCGGCTCTCCCGGCCGGATTGACGCTGAGGAGCACAGCGCGATCGAACCTGCACGTGCTGACGCGAGGTCGCTCAGGATGTCACCGAACAGTCCTTCAGTGAGAAGGGTGGCGTTGGGCATCTCGCCGGCTGCGAGTTCAAAGGCCATCCGATCGACGTAGACGTGTCGAACATCGATGCCGGCGCTGGCGGCGGCTTCGGTTACGACCCGTCGCCACAGTCGGCTGGTGGCGAGCAGGTTTGCCTTGTCGACGGAGATGAGCTGACTGCCGGGGGTGCGCTTGACATAGGGCATGGCGATCTCAGCGAGTTCAGCGATGCGTTCGGGGTGGAGACGGAACGTGTCGCTTGCCGGGCCTGTGCCGTCGCTCTCTTCTCTCAGCGAGGAGGCTGCGTACGCGCCGCCCAGCAGGTTGCGCACCACTGTCAGCGGTGGGCGTGCTCCGCGCCAGACTTGGCGGATGCTGACTCGGAAGTCAAAGTGCTCGCGTAATCCCAGCAGAGCAAGTTCCGGGCGAAAGGCTGCGGTGGAGACGCCAGGGTGCTCACCGACGGCGCCCAACAGGATGGCGTCGGCAGCTTCACATGCTTGCAGGGTCGTTGCCGGAAGGCCCTCGCCGGTGAGGGCGTACGAGGAGGCACCAACGGGCCAGGGGCCGGTGAGTTCCAGTTCGCCTCGCGCGGCGAGCCAACGCAGCAGTTCACTCGGCCCGGCGAGCACCTCGGGGCCGATGCCGTCACCGGGGAGCAATGCTACGTTGATCATGGCAGCAGTAGTCCTTTGCCGTTCGTGGTGGTGATGTGGTCCAGGGCGGATTCTCCAATTGAGTGTGCGCTTTGCTCGAGCCAGGTGGTGATCCCGGGGATGACCTCGGGGTAGAGCTGATGACCGAGGTCTGAACCAAATACCAGAAGACTTTCCGGATAGAGCCGAGCCAGCCGAGTAGTCGGGGACTCCTTGCCTTGGTCGCCAAGGTGATCGGCCAAGACGCCGACTTCGAGATACACGTCGAGGTCGACAAGTTGTTCGACGTGTTCGTCGCGCCACCCAAGGAACGACATCAACGGGTGGTTCACGAGCAGGCGGGTTACTCCCCTGGAGCGCGCAAGTTCGAACACGGCGACCGCCTCGTCCATCGTTACGTGCCCAGAAGCAAGGATCATGTCGTGGCGGGCGACGACGTCCAACACATCAATCCACTCTTCCAGTACCGACCCTTGCGATGTCACCGGCACCGCTCGGAACGTGACACCTTCGTGTGCCTTGAGTTCGGTACTCGAGGCCGCCGCAATGTGTGCCGCCCGACGAGATGGTCGGCAGCCACGCGACTCGTGCGCCAAGACGGGCGGCCACTTCGACTGCGTCGGGGTTGGCGCCACCGACGGGTGAGTTGAGAACGACGGCCCCGAGGCTCTGTCTCCGAGAAGTGATGCACGCTCCGCACTGGAACCTTCGTGAGCCTTCAACACAAAGATCTCGACGCCGACGTCAGCCATCAGTTGCGCCAAGTCGTGATCGGAGTGGTGGCGTGGCGCCAGACTCGGTGCGGAATGGATGTGGAAGTCGATGATTCCAGTCACTTGAGTGCCACTCTCGCGATTTCTACTGCGTCGACAAGTTGACGCCGCCGAATCTTGCCGACCCCGTCGTCACGCGGTATCGACTCGACATGGACGATGATGCGCGGCCTCATGAATGCCGGGAGCGCCTGCGCGGCAGCATCGATCGCGGCAGCGTCGAGTTCATCGGTTTCCACATAGAGCGCGACATCATCGTCAACGAGTTCCGACGGCAACCGCCAGATCGCAACGTCTCGAACACCAGGGAGCGACTTCGCGAAGTGTTCTTCGACGTAACCGATCGGCACGAATTCGCCCTTCACCCGAATCGACTCCGCCATGCGTTCGATGAAGACGAGATTTCCGTACTCGTCCACACGACCCAGGTCGCCGGTTGCGAACCATCCGTCGTCATCGAACGGTCGGATCATCTCTCCGCGCCGCTGATACCCCTCAAACAACACACCCGGTCTCGAGGAACGGATCTCGATCTGACCGTCCTGATCGACACGCCACTCAACCTCGTGTCGGCTGCGTCCTCCGTAACGGGACATCCCCTCATTCAGCTCCGGCCGCTCGCCGGCTCTCCACACCCACACGTGGCACAGCCCACCTGCCTCTGTCGAGCCGTACGCAGACACTCCCAACGGAATCTCAAAGTCTGTGAGGAAGTCAGCGTCAGCGAAGAACACGGAGCGGACCTTGTGACCGGCTGCGTCCGAGCGGCCACCGGTTCGCTTCAGGATCTCCACGGGCGGTGCGTGGAGAATGAGGCAGGTCACATCATGTGTTCGCACATCGGGCCAGAACTGAGACGCTGAGAATCGCGATGCGCTCAACACTCCCGAGCCTGCCGTCAGCGCACCCATGACTCCGTAGCCGAGTGGGTTGATGTGAAACAGAGGCAGCGGTGCGAACACGACATCGTTGGAGCACAGCATCATGGTGTCGGCAATGAACCGACCGAGTCGCAGGAAGTACTCGTGTGTCTGCGCGCAGAACTTCGGGGTGCCGGTGGTCCCCGAGGTATGCATGTACCCGGCGATGTCAAGTGGGTGCCGGCGCAGACCTGGTAACTCGACGCCAACTGCAGACGGCAACGGCTGGACCACTCCGTTGATGGTCAGCCCTGCTGTTTCGATATTCGTGGCGTCGATCTCCATAAGTCCGACAACCAACTGCGCCGACGGGTGCGAACCGATCCAGACGACTACATCGGGCTCAAGCTCGGCGAGCATCTCGGCGAGCAGGTTGTCGGGGTACGTCGGGTTGATGAGCGCGGTCTCGATCCCGGCCAGTTGGAGTGCCATCCAGGACTGCAAGTAGGCGTTGGAATTGACTCCGATGACCGCCGCTCGGGCGCCCGGGCGGAGGCCGGTCTCGACGAGCAGTTGGCTGGCTCGTTCGGCAACATCGAATACCTCACCGAATGTTGACGGGTCGCCGACTAGGCCGAACGCCTTGTCGGCCGAGGTTGAACGGCGATGGAGAAGAAGTGACGCAATGTTGTTCACCCGAGCCCTCCGAGATCGCTGGAGCCGAGAACTCGGCGAGCGACGTAGTTGCGCAGTACTTCGAGTGATCCCCCCGCGATTCGCAGCACCTTGACGTCATGGAGCAGTTGGCCGTAGTCGGTGTCGGTGTAGAGACCGTGGCTGCCGACGAACGCGAACACTTCGTTGACGGATCGTTCGGCTGCTTCGATTGCGAGCTTCTTGGCCAGTGTGGTGGCCAGAGCAGGATCCTCACCACGGTCGGCGACCTGGGCAGCACGATTTCGAACGAGCGAGGCCGCGTAGAGGTCGGAGTAGCAGTCCGCAAGCGTCCACTGGATGCCCTGGAAGTTACTGACGACGCTCTCTCCAACCTGACGCTCAGATGCGTAACGGATTCCGTGAGACAGCGCCTGCCGACCAAAGCCGATGAGCTCCGAGGCGTTACCGAGCCGGCTGACGTTGAAGGTACTGAAGAACGTGTCCATCCCTCGGCCAGCGGCGCCGAGGATCGCACCGCCAGGCACGCGCACATCGTCGAACTCGACGTCGGCGGTAGGGATCAGGCGGAGTCCGATCGGATCGGTCTGCGCTGTGTTCACTCCAGGGAGATCAGTGTCGACAAGGAACGCCGTCAGTCCTTCGGGTGCCATGCCGTAGAAGAGCGTGACGTGAGACTGGTGGCCCAGATTCACGTGGGTCTTGCATCCGTTCAGAATCCAGTCGTCGCCATCGCGGCGCGCAGTGGACGTCATCAATTTCAGCGAGGAACCGACACCGGGCTCGGAGATGGACTCCGAGAAGATGAGTTCGCCTCGAGCCATCGGGCCGAGGTACCGGTCGACCTGTTCGTCGGTGCCCCAGTCCATGAGCCAACGCTGACCTTGTGTCGAGATCTGCGGAGAGACCAGACCGAGTCGACCCACCTCCTCTTCGATGACGCAGTATTCGGCGATGCCACCGCCCAGTCCACCGAGATCCTTCGACGCAAATGGGCCGACCCAGCCGCGCCTACCCATCTCTCGAAAAATTTCGCTCGGGAAGCGACACTCGCGAGTGCATCGACGAAGTTCGTCACGATGCTCTTGCGCGAACGCGGTGACGTCGGCAGTGAACCGTTCCAGCCAGCCGTCGAGCTTGATTTCGAGACCGTCATACATCATGTGCCTCCTTGGCTGAGAGCGCTTCCCCCGGAGCGGGGATCCGCTCCGAAGTGCCGTTGACCGTCAGGTTCGAAGGTGACTCCTTGGAGTCCTCCGCCGACCGTGTCGACCCGTTGCACCGCGAATGACGCGACCGAGGTCTGATTCGCCCACTCGACGTCAGGCTCGGCGAACAGGTACCACTCCTTGCCGATGCCTCCAGGCACACCGAATCGGTCGCCCTCGGGGCAGACGAACCACCTCGGTCCTGTGACGATGTCGTCGATGGTTGCGCCGTGACGAAACCGCTGGCCCGCTTGGGCGAGCCATTGGACCTGTCTGTCGCCGCCCGGGGTCGCGATCAGTAGTGATCGATCCCCGGCGCGGAACCAGGCGGCGCTCAGGGTGTGAACGAGTACACCGCCGGGGAAAGGGTTCGAGGCTGGGAGGTCTGGTCGAGTCGACAGGTTGGCTCCGACCCGGTTGCCTAGCGCGATCCCGGTGTCGCCGGCTACCCAGCCGCTGCCGTACTGGACGCCTGCGAGACTGTGCACGACGACGGCTGCGCTGGTGTCGTCGGCGGCGATGCTGGCTGCCGTGCCTTCCAGGCCGACGATGCACTTCTCGATCAGTCGGTCCCGTGTGAGGGGTGCGACTGCGTTGACGAATTCCACGCTCGTCGGCGGGGCCGACGCAGGCGAGGCCGCCAGGATTTCCGCGGTGAGGCACGACTGACTGGGAGGGGGCGGTACCGCAATCGTCAGTCCGTCGATCTCGGTCATCATGGCTTCGGCAATCTGCGCGTCCATCGAGTGAAGATCGGCTGGCTTGAGGTATGCGCCGTCCGCCTGCGCAGCCGCAATGATCGCGACAGCCAGCGCACCGTCGTAGAATTCGTCTGCGCCGCGCTCGGCAAGCAGAGACAAGGTTCTTCCGAGTCGCTCGCACGAGACGTTCGTCCCGGTTGTCGGGGTCGCTTCCTGGTCGATGACCGCGTGGAGGGCGTCAGCCTTTCCGCGTTCGACGACGGAGCGGTAGCTCCGCTCCATCGATTCGGTGACCAGATGCCCGTGGGAGTGCTTGAGTGCGTCGTCGAAGAGTCTTCTCCAAGGGAGTCGGCCTGCCGCGTTCCACGCCGCCTCGACACCGCGCAGTGCTCCGGGCACAACCGCCGCAGTGGGACCGCGCGGTGTGACCGGACCGTCGACCGGGAACCGAGTAGGTGTCCTCGACCAACCGCCGTACACCATCGCCCGACCGTCGACGACGTGCATGACGAACAGCTCACCGCCGGGACCGCACATCGGGCTGTTCACCACCCACTGCGTGATTGCCATAGTCAGGGCGGCGTCGACTGCTGATCCTCCGTCGTCGAGCACCCGAAGTCCTGCGTCCGCTGCGAGGGGGTGTCCCGACGCGACGCCACCTCTGCGGCCCGTGGCGGTTCGAGTCATCCCTGGGCGAAGGCGGCTGCGCCTGCTTCAGCGGCCACGTGGTCTTGTTCGGGCACACCGCCGCTGGCGCCGACGGCACCGACAACCTCGCCGTCGCGAATCAAAGGGAATGCACCTTTGCCGACGACGTAGTCGCCGAGCGCGATGACACTCTGCGCGAAGAAGGGGCGCTCGGACCAGGCTTGCTCGCGGTCGGCGGTCGGCTTTCCGAATGCCGCTGACGTTCGGGCCTTACGCCATGCGATCTCGGACACGATCCACGGTGCGGTGTCGTCACGCTCAAATGCGACGAGTTGTCCGGCGTAGTCGACGACAGCGATGGCCATGCCGACGCCTTGTTCGGCGGCGGAGTCGAGGCCGACACGCACGATCCGACGGGCTTCCTCGAGTGTGATCTTGGACATGGGAATGTTCCTCTCAGTAGTGGTGGATGAATTCGTGACTCGGTGATCAGACGGGGCTGCGCCTCAGATACACGGCTTTACGGCGGGTGAAGAACTCCATGGAGACGTCGCCACCTTCGCCCGCCCCTGCTCCGGACTGTCCCCATCCTCGGAGCGGCACGTGGAACGGTGTCCCGGTGAGCGAGGCGTTGATCTTGACGGTGCCTGCGTGGACGCCATGCCAGAACTGCTTGGCGACGTCGAGTTCGTTCGTCACGATGCCGGCTGTGAGGCCGTACGCCGGTCGGTTGGCCAATGCAATGGCGTCGTCGATCGTCGAGACGGTTTCGAACGTGATGACGGGTCCGAAGATCTCTTCTTCGATCGCAGCGTTGGCTGTCGGACGTACGAGGACGGTGGGCCCGACCCGGCCGTCACCCCATTCGGGGCGAAGGATCTCAGATGCGTTCGACTGTTCGATGGCTTCGAGCACCTGGGACGCCTCGGTGGTCGATGAGAGGATGCCGAATTCGTCGCCTTCGACGTTGTTTGCGCTCCCGTCCACCCGGTGGCGGAGTCGCTCGAGGAGTTGGTCGGCGATGTCTTCGTGCACGAGCAGTCGTCCGCACGATGTGCAGATCTGACCGTTGTTGCGGAAGGAGGATTGCCAGATCACTTGGACGGCGAAGTCCAAGTCGGCGTCACGCCAGATCACTAGGGCGTTCTTTCCACCGAGTTCGGCCTGGAATGGGACCTCGACGGGAAGAGCTCGACGGATTGCAGCTGCGGTCGGGTAGGACCCCGTGAGGCTGACTGCTGCGAGTGCCGGGTTCTGGAACAGCGCTTCTTGAATTGCTGAGCTCTTGGCGATGATGACGTTGAGGACGTCGTCGGGCAGACCTGCGTCGGACAGTGTTTGGGCAATCGCGAGCCCACACAGCGCGCCGTTCGTAGCGGGCTTGTACAGGGCCGTGTTCCCGGTCGCGAGCGCTGCTGCGATCTTTCGGACGGGAATGGTGAACGGAAAGTTCCACGGGGTGATCAGCGCAACGACACCGAGCGGTTCTGCGACCGTGAAGACATCCTCACCGGTGTCGGTGGTGAATGTCTGGCCGGAAGGCCGGTACGCCATTTGTGCGAAGTACTCGAAAATCGCTGCGCCCTTCTGCACCTCGGAGAGAGCCTCGGACATGGGCTTGCCCATCTCGGCGGCGATGATAGGTGCGATCTCTGCCGATCGTTGGCGAAACAGCGTGGCAGCTTGCTGGAAGATCGCTGCTCGGTCGGCTGCGGTCTGTGCCGCCCATGCAGGCTGCGCCGACGACGCGCGCTCGAACGCGAACTCGACGTCGGTCGGCGCTGCGCTCGCGACGGTACCGAGCGAGGAAGCGTCGAGCCGGGAGGTGAGTTCGAGCGAGGCTCCACTGCCAGCGCGAGCCGAGCCGCCGATGAAAAGCCCGTACGTTGCGGCTCCCTCGGTGGGATTGATGGCGACGGCGTCGATGATGGTGGTGGTGGTGGTGGTCATGGCGTTGGCTCCGATGTGACTGGTTTGATCGTGACGAGGGTCTTGGGGTCCGCCTCGACCCAGCAGGCGACGCGGTGTCCAGGCGACACTTCGACGAGGGGCGGCTGCTCGCTCGAACACCGCGGGATCGCCAGTGGGCATCGCGTGTGGAACCGGCAGCCGGGAGGCGGGTTCATTGGACTGGGCGGATCGCCCCGCAGCACGATACGCCCGGGTCGGTCAACGGTCGGATCGGGAATGGGAGCTGCGCTCAGCAGTGCTTTCGTGTACGGGTGGCGCGGGGTGCTGTAGAGGCTCGATTTGTCTGCGAACTCGACGATGCGCCCCAGGTACATAACGGCGACTCGGTCGGCGATCTGGCGGACCACCGCAAGGTTGTGAGCGATGAACAGGTACGAGAGCCCGAGTTCGCTCTGCAGTTCCTGCAGCAATCCAATGACCTGTGCCTGGATCGACACGTCGAGCGCTGAGACTGGTTCGTCAGCCACCACGAATTGCGGGCGCAGCGCAATCGCTCGAGCGATCACGATGCGCTGCCGCTGTCCTCCGGAGAATGCATGGGGGTATCGGTCGGCGGCCGCGAGTGGAAGCCGGACCATGTCGAGCAGCGTGTCGACCTCTCGACGCAGGTCGGGGCCCTTCCTGACTCCGTGCAGCATGAGCGGTTCAGCGATGATGTCGCGCACCGTGTGCCGTGGGTTCAGCGACGCGTACGGATCCTGGAAGATGAGCTGAATATTGCGGTGAAGGTCGCGCCATTGCCGCTTGGAGTGATTCGAGATGTCCACGCCCTCGAAGGTGATCCGTCCCGTAGCCAGCGGAACCCGTCCCAACAGCGCTCGCCCAGTGGTGGTCTTTCCACATCCGGACTCGCCGACCAAGCCAACAGTTTCGCCCTCGCTGATGTCAAGATCGATGTGGTCGACCGCGCTGACCTTCTGCGCGGGCTTCAATCCCCGCCTGCGGGTGACGTACTCGACGGTGAGGTCCTCTGCCGTGACGAGCGGTTGAGCACCGCGGTCCAATTGATTGCTGCGATCGGCTCGGGTGATACTTCCCGCGAGGCGTGCTGCCTTCTCAGTGGTCATGACATCGACTCCTGACGTCGCCAACACGCGCTCCATCGCCGTGGGGCGAGTTCGATCAACGGCGGTACGACGGAGCGGCACTTGTCGTCGGCTTCGGGACAGCGGGGATTGAAAGGGCACCCCGGCACAGCATCTGCGTGCGCCGGCGGGTCGCCATCGATCGAGCGGAGCGCTTGTTGTTCGATGTCCACCCGCGGCGATGAAGCGATGAGACCCGAACTGTAGGGGTGTAGCGGCGATCCGAACAGGTCGCCCACCGGTCCCCGTTCCACGACTCGGCCTGCATACATCACCTGCACTCGGTCGCAGAACTCGGCAACGACTCCGAGGTCGTGAGTGATCATCATGACGGCGACGCCGAGCTCGTTCGACAGCTCAGTCAGCAACTCCAAGATCTGCGCCTGAATGGTCACATCCAGCGCCGTCGTCGGCTCGTCGGCGATCAGCAGCATGGGTTCGGCGGCGAGGGCGATCGCGATCATGACTCGCTGTCGCATCCCGCCTGAGAACTCGTAGGGGTAGTTGCGAAGCCGCTCCAAGGGAAATGGGATTCCAACCAATTCGAGGAGTTCAGCTGCTCGCTTGTTCGCCTGCGTCTTACCCATACCGAGACGCTTGATCAGCACCTCGGTGATCTGGCCTCCGATCGTCATGAGTGGGTTGAGAGAGGTCATCGGGTCCTGGAAGATCATCGAGATCTCCTTGCCCCGCACTTCGCGCGCCACTTTCGGGTCGAGCATGTCCCGCCCGCACCACCGAATCGACCCTCCGACGATGCGCCCTGGCGGTTGGACCAGACCCAGCGCGGCGAGCGCTGTGAGGCTCTTGCCGGACCCGGACTCGCCGACGACGCCAAGCCGTTCCCTCTTGGCGACGTTCATTGTCACCTCACGGACGCCATAGGTCGGTTCGTTCGAACCAGGAAAGGCAATCGCGAGTTTGCTGATCTCCAGCAGTCGCTCAGTCATGCCGGGTCCTTTTCTGGTTGCCAATTCTTCCACCCGCGTTGCCGGTCCCGCTGCTTAGGATCGGTGTAGATCCGCAGCCAACTGGACAGCAAGTTCGCGCTGAGGACCGTGATCGAGATCACGATGCCGGGTATGACGACAATCCACCAGGCACTTGTCAGATAGTCCTGGCCCTGGGCGATGATCAGGCCCCACGATGCGTCCGGCGGTTGAACGCCGTAGCCCAGAAAGGAGAGCGCGGCCTCAGCCAGAATGATGCGAGCGAACTCCAACACGCCAAGAGTGAGCAACGGCGATGTGAGATTCGGCAAGATGTGTCGCCACATCGTCCGAAACGGTCCCGCACCGGAGATCTCCGCTGCCTCGATGTACTCGCTCTTCCTCAGCGACAGCACGAAACTTCGGGTAACTCGCGCGTAAATCATCCATCCGTTGATGGAGAGCACAATGATGACGAGACGCATGCTGGGGCCGAGTGCGTAGAGAATGACCAGCGCGAGCAGAATTCCCGGGAATGCCAGCTGCATATCGGCGACACGCATGATCACCGAATCGGTGAACTTGCCTCGGTAACCGGCGAGCAGCCCCATCGCGATACCGAAGATGCCGGCGATCAGAACGACGAACAGTCCCACAGCTATGGACACTCGGGCTCCTTGGAGCAACCGGGAAAGCAGATCGCGACCGAGTTGATCGGTGCCCAGGATGTGCTCCGTACTGCCGCCGAAGAACAGTGGCGGCGTAAGTCTGGCGGACAGATCCTGTTTTGTCGGGTCGTACGGGCTGATCAGCGGAGCCAGAATCGCGCTCAGGACGATGAGACCGAGCACGATCGCTCCGAACAGCCCTGTTCCTGATCGCAGCAGGGCTCGGCCGAATGCCGACAATTGGCGTGGCTCACCGACGTCAAGCGTTGGCACGATCGGCAGTGCGGCGTCGCTCATTTAGCTCAACTCGATTCGTGGATCGATTCGTGTGTAGAGAACGTCCGTCGCGAGATTGACGATCACGACCATCGATGCGACCACGATGACGACGGCCTGCAGGAGCATGAGGTCTTGCTGCTCGAGTGCCTGCACCGTGAGGAGGCCCACGCCCGGCCAGGCGAACACGGTCTCCACGACGACGGTGTAGCCAGCAAGCATCCGGGCGTACTCGAACGAACCCTGTGTCAAGACCGGAACGAGGGAGTTGCGAAACGCGTGGTGTCGGACTCGATCGAGGGCCGTGATGCCCTTTGCCTCCGCTGTCAGGATGTATGGACGGCCGAGTTCGTCGATCATGGTTGACCGCATCATTTGAGCGATCTTTCCCGCGGTCGGGAGTGCAAGCGCAAGTGCCGGCAGCACAATGGAGAGCCGCTCGTCGGCGCCTGAAGTGGGAAACCAACCCAGTCGGACACCGAACAGGAGCATCAGCATGAAGCCGAGCCAGAACTGCGGTGCGCTCAGACCGAGCAGCGAGACGGTCGTGGTCGTTCGGTCGAGTGTCGAGCCGGGCTTGAGCGCAGCGATCGTGCCCATTGGGATCGCAAGGAGGAGTGCGATAACGATCGCGACGGTGTTCAAGGCGAGGCTGGCAGGCAACCGATCCAACACGATCGACAAGGCGCTCTTGCCTGGTTGCCAGAAGGACTCACCGAGGTCGAGTCGAACGAGGTTGGTGAGGTACTCCCAATATTGCGCGATGAGGGATCGGTCGAGTCCGAGGTAGCTGCGTACTGCGTCACGCTGTTCAGGTGATGCGTCCACGGGCAGGAAGCTGAGTTCCGGGTTGGCGACGACGCGAGTGATGAAAAACACCGCGGTCGCCACGAGATAGATGACCAGTAGACCCACCAACAAGCGCTTGGTCAAGAAATACAACATCGAGTTCCGTTACTCCTTTCCGGGTAACGGAGGGGTGCCCGACACGGCGCTGGGTCGGGCACCCCTCCGCTGCGGGATCAGCCGAGTGACATCTCCGGGATATACAGCGAGCCGTCCGAACGGGGCTCCCAGTTCAACTCCTCGACTGCGCCGTAGATGTCCTGCAGGTTCACGGTGAAGATGAACACCGGGTCGTCGAGACAACCGAAGGAGAGCGCCTCGTGGAAGCTCGCCTCACGACTCGCAGGATCGGGATCAGCCCGTGCGGCATCGAGGGCGGCGTCGACATCGTCGTTGACGAAGCTCGAGAGACCACCAGTGCTGAGGTAGTAGCTCTCGATCTTGGAGGCATCGAAGAGTTCGTTCGAGGCCGACACGAATCCGACATCGGGCTGCACATCGCCGACGGTCTTCACGAACTCCTCGATGTAGGACGAGAACGGGCGAATGTCCGGCTCGATGTTGAATCCGACGTCGGTGAGATACGCGATGACGACCTCGTGCATCTCTGTGTCCTTCAACCACCGACCAGTCGCTCCGAGCAGGCTGACAGGTTCACCGTCGTAGCCGGCTTCTTCGAGCAGAGCGCGCGCCCGGTCAGGGTCGTAGGGATACGCTTCGAGGTCAGGGTTGTACCCGAAGTGCGCGGGTGTTAGTGGCTGACACGTCGCGACCGTGGCGAAACCACTGAACAGGTCGTCTGCGATCGCGTCTTTGTCAACGGCGTAGTTCATCGCCTGGCGCACGCGGGGGTCCTGGAGGATCCCTTCGTAGTTCTTCAGCCGGTAGACCGGGAACTCGATGCCTTCTCTGCTGAGCGTCTTGGGTGAGTCAGACGCCTGTTCCGGTGGGATGAGCGTGGCAAGCTGGATTTCACCTGTCTGCAATCCCGCAACACGAGTCCCTGATTGAGGGATGAAGCGGATCCTCGCATCCGTGACCGCCGGCGCCTCGCCCCAGTAGTCGGGGTTGGCCGTCAGGACGACCTCTTCGCCGCGTTTCCACTCGACCATTGTGTAAGGACCGGTGCCGACTGGATTCTCCGTGAAGGCTGCTTCTGCAGAAGCAACGGGAGGCACCATCTTGAGCCGATACATCCGCGCAGGGAAAACGGGATCGAGGTCAGACGTCAACACACGGAGTGTTGTTGCGTCGACAGCCTCCGCACCGGTGATGCCTCCGTAGAAGTCGACCTGTGCTGAACTGTACTCCGGGTCCATGACGCGATTGATGGAGTACGCAGCCGCTTCCGCGTCGAACGGCTCGCCGTTCGTGAAGGAAATCCCTTCACGAAGGGTGAACTCCCAGGTTGTGTCATCTACCTGCGTGGGCAGGTCCGTGGCCAACAGTGGTTCAAGCTCGTTGGTCTCGCTGTTGCGTCGAAGCAGGGTCTCGTAGATGTTGTCGGTGACTGCTCGCTCGTTACCGTCCTCCGTTGCCTGCGGATCGAGCGTCGATGGTTCATCGGCAATGGCGATAACGATTGATGTCGCACCGGCCGTATCTGAACTGGCGTCCGTTTCCGTGTCGCCGCCGGTGGTGACGACACTTCCCTCGTCGACGGCCTGCGTCTCCTCGCTAGCGGTGTCGCCGCCGCCGTCGCTGCCACAACTGGCAGCGACGAGTGCAACCGACACCAGCAACGAGATCGTTGCCATCCTGCGCTTCGGTACTCTCATTGTTGATTCCCTCTCGTGTTAAGTAGTTGTGGTTGGCCAAGTGCTGGGACCGTGGTGTGCAATTTCATGTCGGGTGGTTCGAGGGGATCTCGTCGCAACGGTGCGGCCCGACTTCCACCTTTGCGATCGGTCGCCTTCCGGGGATGGCAATCGGTAGGGTCCAAGCTGAGCCGGGTCACCCCGGACGGGTTCCAGCTTGGGAAGACGGAGGTGCGGCGGCGATGTCGACAGTGGAGACGAGTGCTCCTACTCGGATTCTTCGCCACCGACCCCTGCGTGAAGTGGTCGCTGAGCGGATCCGGGAAATGATCATCACCGGCGAACTTGCCCAGGGCGAGCGTCTGATCGAAGACCGCCTCGCCGAGCAACTCGGCGTATCTCGCAACCCGGTGCGAGAAGCCATCCGGTCGCTCGAAGCGACGGGCCTGGTCGAGGTCCTGCCTCGTCGGGGCGCCTACGTCGCCGATTTGGACCTCGAGGACATCAAACTCATCCAGGAGATTCGACGGGTCCTCGATTGTTGGATTGTTGTCGCCGCGGCGGAACGCCACGACACCAACGACCTTGCCCGGATCGACGCTTGCATCGCCGGCGGCCGCGATGCAGCT
>NZ_JBDNFF010000179.1:0-16685 GCF_041689975.1 Gemmatimonas sp. | reverse complement strand
CCGGGACCCGCGCGATTCGGACCACGCCTATCCTGGATCCACGCGGCGAGCTTCCGTTCGGCGAGCGTCAGGAACGCGACGCCGAGCATATACAAGCCGAACAGAACGATGATCTTGATCGCGCTGGCCAGAACGTACGTGCCGATCGCTGTTGGCTGCTGCTGGGGGTCGGCCGCAGGAAACCAGCTGATGATATCGAGCCGCGGAACGAGCGGAAGACCGATCACGCCGTCACCTCGGCGGAACCGGCGGGAGCGCCCACTTCGACGACGGGCAGTCCGCGAAGCCCCAGTGCTTCGTAGTCCAGGCCGGCGAACGAGGCATGCGTGGAGGCCAACGCGGCAAAGACTTCGGACGGCATATAGAAGCGACTTTCACCGCCGACAGCGGCGAGTAGGTCGGCGAGTACGTACCACGTTGGACGCGCAACGCCGGGCGCCGCCTTGGCCTGCAGGAAACGCTGCACGCGCCCACGCAGATTGGTCAGTGTGCCCTCTTCTTCGAGGATGTTCGTGATCGGCAGGACGACCGCCGCGCGCGCGTCGAGCGCCGCCGGCAACGCAGTGCCGACGAACACGATCGAGGAGGCGCGATCGAGATCAGCCGCGCCAACGCCATCGAGTGGATCACCGACGATCAGCAACGCATCACCTTCGCGGAGCGCAGAGCCGAGCGACGCCGTTTCGGTGAACCCGAGCAGACGCGCCGCCGCGGCGTTCGCTGCGCGCTCCCCGCGAAGCGCCAGGTCCGGCGCGCCGGGCAGCGGGGCTTCCACCCCGCGCTCGAGGCGGAACACCCCATCACCGCCAACGGCGACGATCGTGCGCTCCAACAGGAACAGTGCTTCGTTCGAGAGATTCGCCGAAGCCAACACGACCAGACGCCGTCCGGCGAGTGACCGCGCCGCGCTCGCGACAGCATCATCCCATTCGGCGATCGCGAGCGTATTCCCCTGACGCACGAGCGGCTGGTCGACGCGATCGCGACGATTGAACTCGCGATAGCCCTGACGGCCGACCTCGCACATGTAGTACTGATTGACCTGATCGTTGGCGCGAGGCTTGAGTCGCACGACGACGTTGTCACGCGTTTCCGCCACGGCATTGCAGCCCTGGCTGCATCCGATGCAGATGGTCGGCGCGCGATCGAGTTCCCAGGCGCGCGCACGATTGAGGAAGTCTTTCGACAGCAGCGCGCCCACCGGGCAAAGATCCACCACGTTGCCCGCCCACGGATTCGTGAGGTCGTATCCGTCGGCCTTGCCGATGAAGGCGCGATCGCCACGCTCCGAAACGTTCAGCACCGGATCCTGCGCGACATCCGACATGAAGCGGACGCAGCGCGTGCACAGGATGCAGCGATTCGGTACGTACAGCACATCACCGCCGAAGTCTTCCACGGGATTGAAGCGCTTCGGCTCTCGGTAGCGCGAGTCGGCGCGTCCTTCGGCAAAGGTGTAGTCCTGCAACTCGCACTCGCCCGCCTGATCACAGATCGGGCAGTCGAGCGGATGATTGATGAGCAGGAACTCGAGCACGCCCTTGCGGGCCTCGAGCGCCTTCGGAGAGTGTACGTGTACGACCTGACCTTCCCCCACCGACGTGGCGCACGCCGGCGCCAGCTTCGGGAATTTCTCGACTTCGACGAGGCACATGCGACACACGCCCGCCACCGGTAATCCCGGGTGATAGCAATAGTGCGGGATAAGCACGCCAGCGGTCTTGGCCGCTTCCAGAATCGACATCCCATCCGGTACAGTGACCGCACGGCCTTCGATCGTGAGCGATACCAGCTTCACATCAGCCATCAGTTCCTCACGCGGCGGAGGCGCGGAACGCCCCCGGTACGGTGACCACCGACTTGTTCGCGGCGATCTTCGCCTCGAATTCATGTCGGAACTTCTTGAGACCGGACATCACCGGCGTCGCGCAGGAATCGCTCAGCACGCAGATCGTCTTGCCGGTCATGCCATCCGCAATAGCCACCAGCGTGTCGAGATCCTCGGCCGTGCCCTGTCCGTCGCGGATGCGCTCCATGATGCGCGTGATCCACGCCGTGCCTTCGCGGCACTGCGTGCATTGGGCGCAGCTCTCATGCGCGTAAAAGCGCGTGAGGCGGGCGATCTGTCGCACCATGTCCTGCCGATCGTCGAACACAATCACGCCGCCGGATCCGAGCATGGTGCCCGACGCGACGAAACCTTCGTAGTCCATGCTGGCTCCCTCGGCCTCCTCGCGCGTGAGGATCGGCACGGACGAGCCGCCGGGAATCACCGCCTTGATCTCACGACCTTCGAGCGGACCACCGCACAAGTCGTACAGAAAATCCTTGAATGGAAATCCCAGCGCGACTTCGTAGTTACCGGGACGGCTGATGTTGCCACACACCGAAAAGAGCTTGGTGCCGATGCTCTTCGGATTGTCCGGACGACCGTACTGCTTGTACCACTCGGCGCCGTTCTTGATGATGTACGGGACCGTAGCCAGCGTCTCGACGTTGTTGATCGTGGTCGGCTTGCCGAACAGACCGGCCACGGCCGGGAACGGCGGTTTGATACGCGGATTCCCGCGGCGTCCCTCCAGCGAATTCATCAGCGCCGTTTCTTCGCCGCAGATGTACGCGCCGGCGCCGCGATGGACGTGCACATCGACGTGCTTGCCGGAACCCATCGCGTTCGAACCGAGAATGCCGGCGGCGTACGCTTCCTCGACGGCCGCGCACACGAGCGCGTAGGGCTCGGTGAACTCACCGCGGATGTAGATGTACGCCGTCTGCGCGTAGATCGCGTGCGCGGCGAGCGCGACGCCTTCCACAAGGCCGTGCGGCGTCCAGCGCATGATCTCGCGATCCTTGAAGGTGCCGGGCTCCGACTCGTCCGCATTGCAGCAGAGATAGTGCGTCTTGCCGTCAGGTTTCATGAACGACCACTTCAGACCCGTCGGAAAGCCGGCGCCGCCACGTCCGCGCAGGCCGGAATCCTTGACGATAGTCTGCAACTCCTGCGGATCGGTGTTCAGCGCTTTCTCGAGCGCCTCATAACCACCGCGCGCGCGCCACCCGGCGAGGGTGCGTGCCTGGGGATCGCCGAAATACTTCGACAGGATCGGCGTCTCACGTGGATGCGACGGATGCGGGTACCCCATTACTTCAGCTCCGACAGAATCCGCGACACCGACTCCGGCGTCACCGATTCCACAAAATCGTTGTTGATCATGATCGGCGTGGCGAAGCCACAGGCGCCGAGGCATTCGACCTCGACCACGGTGAAACGGCCATCGGCACTGGTGAGACCGAGGTCACCGCATCCCGTGTGCTCGAGGAGCGACTTCACGACATCTTCGGCACCGCACACGTTGCAGGGCGTCGTGGTGCAGACCTGAATGAAGTGTCGACCCACCGGATGTTGGTGGTACATCGTGTAGAAACTCACGACGCCCTTCACGTAGGCGGGCGTGATGTCGAGCGCCGCGGCAACTTCTTCGATGCCGCCTTCGCTCACCCAGCCACGCGCGTCCTGTAGCATCCAGAGGGCCGGCAGCAGCGCCGCCTGCTTCGTGGGATAGCGCGACAGAATGCGATCGAGTTCGACCCGAATGTCGCCTACGAACACAGGTACGTGCGGTGCATCGTGGTGCGAGCCGTGCGGCGGGGCCGCGACGAGCGCGCCACCGCTGGCGGAGGGGCCATGACTCACCGGTCGATCTCTCCCATCACAATGTCGATGCTGGCGTTGATCACGATCACGTCCGACAGCAAATGTCCTTCCACCATCTTCGGGATTGCCGAGAGGTTCACGAACGAAGGCGGACGGATACGCCAGCGCACTGGCTTGGAAGTGCCGTCGCTGACCATGTAGTAGCCCTTCTCACCCTTCGGACTTTCGACCGGCACGTAGCATTCCCCGGCCGGCGGACGCGGGCCTTCCATGACGAGCTTGAAGTGGTGGATCATCGATTCCATCTCGCTCGTCGCCTTGTGCTTCGGCGGCAGAATGAGACGCGGATCGTTGATATTCACAGGGCCGTCGGGCAAGCGCTGCACTGCCTGCTCCAGAATGCGCACGCTCTGACGCATTTCTTCCACGCGCACCAGGAAGCGATCGTACACGTCGCCCGCCGTTCCAACCACCACGTCGAAGTCGTATGTCTCGTAGTCGAGGTACGGAAAGTCCTTGCGCACATCGTAGGCTACACCCGACGCGCGAAGCATCGGGCCGGACAATCCGGCGTTCACCGCTTCCTGGGCGCTCATCGCCCCAAGACCAACCGTACGACCGGCCCAGATCGCGTTGGTCTCGAGCATGCGTACCGATTCTTCCAGCGTCTTCGGGAAGCCGCGCAGAAACGCGCGCAAGCCGTCGAGCCAGCCGTCGGGAATGTCGGCCGCCATGCCGCCAACGCGTGTCGCGGTGGTCGTGAGACGCGCCCCTACCCAACCTTCGAGGAGGTTGTACACGTTCTCACGTTCCTGATACAGCCAAAGGAACGGGGTGAACGCGCCCAGATCGACGGACGTGGTGCCCAGCCACACCAAGTGCGAGATGATGCGCGACAGCTCCATGAGTATCACGCGCAGCACCTTGCAGCGGTCGGTCATCCCGACGCCGAAGAGGCGCTCGGCGCCGAGTACGAACGCAACGTTGTTGCCCGGCGAGTTCAGATAGTCTTCGCGATCGGTCCACGGAATGATCTGATTGTACTGACGGTACTCGCCGATTTTCTCGAAGCCGCAATGCAGATAGCCGATGTGCGGGATGCAACGCACCACCGTTTCGCCGTCGAGCTCGAGTACGAGACGCAGCACGCCGTGGGTCGCGGGGTGCTGCGGCCCGATGTTGATCAGCATGTGATCGGAGCCCATCTCGGGCTCCGGCACCATCACCGACGAGTCGAGCGCGACCGCTTTGCCGCCCTGCGCCACCAGCGGGGCGCGCAACGGCAGGCCCTGCGCATCGAGCCCGCTCGTGCCGAGCGCGACTTCAATCGTGCGACGTGAGCTCATTCGCCGACCTTATCGTCGACATCGTGCCCGTCGGCGCGTTCAGCGAGTCGGCGCTTCATGTCTGCGGGCAACGAATCGAATGCATCAGCGATGGACAGCTCTTCCATGGAGTAACGCGCTTCGGGGTCAGCCGCCAGCGCCTGCTTCAGTTGCTCAGCGCGGCTAAAACGGCCACGCAAAGGAAAATCCTTTCGGAGCGGATAGCCCTCTTTGTAGGTCTCCCAGAGCAGGAGGCGCCGCAGATCGGGATGTCCTTCGAAGCGGATGCCGAACATGTCGTAGCATTCACGCTCGAGCCAATCCGCGCCGCTGTAAATGTCCATGATCGATGCGACCGACAACACCGCGCGCTTCGGCAGTTCAACTTTGAGACGGAGGAAGCGGCGACGCGCGAGCGCGCGCAAATGCCACACGACTTCAATCGGACGATCAGCGTCGCGATACTCGACCGCCGTTACGTCGACCAAATAGTCATAGCGCTCACTCGGGTCGTCGTGCAGCCAGCGCACGATGTCGTGCAGCGCCTCGTTCGTGACGAACACCGTGGTTTCGCCCCATGTGACATCGGTGCGGACGATAGCTGCACCGAACCGCGCGGCAAGCGTGGCGGCCGTGGGATTCACGGGGCCGCCGCGATGGGCGATGTTCGTGGGCGTGATCGGCGCGCCGTTGGCGTCGGAGGCAATCGCCGCCTGCAGTGCCGCAGACCGCGCGGCGCTGTCGGTGGCGGACACCGTCGGCGCGGTCACGGTGCCGACCGCGTCTGATGCACCGAGTTCCCGAACGGCTCCGAGAGTTCGTCGATGCGTGACGGCGGAATGTAGAGCTGGCTCTCGGTGTCAGGCACGATCTCCACGTGCCGCGTAGCGTCCTTCATCCGATCCTGCATGACCTTCTTCTGCAGCATCATGATGCCGTAGATGAGCGCTTCCGGACGCGGCGGACATCCTGGCACGTACACGTCGACCGGAATGATCGTGTCGATGCCCTGCACCACGGCATAGTTGTCGAACATGCCTCCGGTGGACGCGCAGGCACCCATCGAGATGACCCACTTCGGCTGCGGCATCTGTTGATAGATGCGACGAATGACCGGGGCAAGCTTGAGCGGTACGCGTCCGGCGCACAGCAACACGTCGGCCTGTCGCGGGGAATAGCTGAGGCGCTCCATGCCGAACCGCGCCAAATCAAAGCGGCTCGCGGCGGTCGCCATGAACTCGATGGCGCAGCAGGCGGTCCCGAATGGCATTGGCCACAGCGATCCGGCGCGCGCCCAATTCACGAGGAAATCGAGGCGGGATGTGACCCAACCATCCTGCGCGCCGGGATCGACCTGTACGACGCGGCTCTCCGCAGAGGAATTCAATCCCACGTCAACGCTCCCTTCTTCCAGACGTAGACAAAGCCGACGACGAGAATGGTCGCGAATACGAGCATCTCACCAAGGCCGAAGAACGACAACTGTCCGACCGGACAGGCGCCGGCGACCATCGGAACCGCACAGGACAATTGCCGAAAGTAGACGGCCCATGGGATCATGAACACCGTCTCGATGTCGAACACGATGAAGAGCATGGCGACGAGATAGAACTTGACCGAGAAGCGGTCGCGCGCGTCGCCGAGCGGGCTCATGCCCGACTCGTACGGCTGCGACTTCACGGCAGTGGGTTGTGGTCGCACCGTGAGATGCGCGATGCCGAGAATCAGCACCGCGTTGATGATCACAAAGCCCAACAGGAGCAAAACCGGCAGATAGTTTCGTAGCATCGCAAGCGCTAGCGGACGGTCGCGCGGAGGCGCGTCCTGTCCTCGTGAAAGAATTCACAAAGCAGCCTGTGGAAGATATCAGAAGGACCGCCTGCACTCAACGGCACGTCGCATAGTCTGTGACGCCAAGTAACCGGTGAAGCGATTTTGACCCGCGGTGCGACTGGTCCGTTTGTTATGCCGGACTTTCGACTATGTTTCCCGCCGATCGTGCGCCGCGGATTGGACTGGCTGGTCCTATCCCGCACGGGTCACCCTCTTCCCTTCCGCCTCATGGGGCTCTGCTCTGACCGCTGGATTACGCGCATGGCGCGTGAGCATGCCATGATCGAACCGTTCGAGGACCGTCAGGTTCGCGACGGCGTCATCTCCTACGGCGTCAGCTCGTACGGATACGACATGCGCGTCGCCCGGGAGTTCAAGATCTTTACGAACGTGCTCAGCTCGATCGTGGATCCGAAGGCCTTCGATCCCAAGAGCTTTGTGGAATTCGAAGGCGATGTCTGCATCGTGCCGCCGAATTCCTTCGCACTGGCCCGCAGCGTGGAGTACTTCCGGATTCCGCGCAATGTGCTCACGCTCACGGTGGGCAAGAGCACATACGCTAGGTGTGGTATTATCACGAACGTCACGCCGTTCGAACCCGAGTGGGAAGGCTACGTGACACTCGAGATCTCGAACACGACTCCTCTCCCGGCGAAGATCTACGCCAACGAAGGCATCGCCCAAGTAGTCTTCTTCACGGGGGACGAACCGCCCGACGTGTCGTACGGCGACAAGAAGGGCAAGTATCAGGGACAGCGCGGCGTCACGTTGCCACGGATCTGACCTCGCCAAGGCGGCGACGAGTCGGTCGCCGCCACCCGTGCTGTGCCGTCAGCCACCGCCGTAGATGTACCGGCAGCCACGGTCCTGCGCCTGCTGCAGCGTGACGATCATCGCCGGGACCACCTCGATGCCAGGAAGCAGGTTTGCCCTGGCGTCGTCCGCGAACGCCGTGCGCAGCGCCGCATCTCCCCGCTGGGCCTCGGGAAGGAAGCGCTGCCCCGCCGCACGTATCGAGTTGTTGCACGCCAGAATGATCACGCCGCGGGAGATGAGCTGCGCGACGAGCGCGCCGTTCGCATTGCTCACCCCTGGCATCTGCAGCGTCTCACCGATCGGATACTTCCGCCAGATCGCGTCGTTGAACAGCAGGCCGATCGCGCGACCGTTCAACCCCACCAGCACGCTGCTCTCGGCGTCAGTGAGGCCGTACGCGCTTTTCTGCGTGTCGAGATAGGTCTGCGCCCAGCGCAGCGCGATGCCATCACTCGCCAGATGCGAATGAAACACCACGCGGTTCTTGCCGTTCAGTCGCGAAACCCACGGATCGTCCGATGCTGCCGACGGCCGTCTTGAGGCGCTGATCGTGCGCGGCGCGCCGAACCCAAGAGCCGCGCCGACGGTAACGAGGCGCGAAAGGAACGAACGACGACCGGTCGTGGAGCTTCTGTCGTGTGTCATGGCTGAACTCAGCGGGGAGAAATGAGTGAATCCGGGAGCACGCGACGGGCCAGTAGCGGGCGGTCCGGCGGCAATGGCTTTCCCGCTGCGGCTGCGGCCGCGGTGGTGTAGGCCACATCGACGGGAGGATCTCCCTTGGGCCAATCTCGCTCCTTCCCGGGATGATCCTGACGTGGCTGCGACAGCACGAACGCGGCGATGTCGGCCGCTTCCTGAGGCGTGAGGATCACGGCTTGGTCGAACGGCATATTGTGGCGCAGAAACGTGGCCAACGTGAACTGTCGCGCCATCCCCGCGCCGACGGCGTAGCTGTCGCTGCCCCACACGGCCGGCGCCAAGGGCATGCCCGCCCCGTTGGCCCCATGACAACGAGCGCACTGCCCCGCATATCCGTCTTCACCGCGCGCGACCACGCCCACCTGCTTGACCGAATCGACCGGTGCCGGGCGCGGGCGCGCACGCAGCGTTTCGAGATACGCCACCATGTCGCGCATCTCCTGGCCATCCTCTGGCAGCATACGTCCGGCCAAACTGCGCGCAATACACTCGTTCACGCGGCGGGCCAGTGTCTCGTCATAGCCCGGACGCGCCCGGTAGCGCGGGTAGCGCGCCGCCGTACCCAGCCACGACATGGCACTGGGTCGAGTGCCGTTGTCGAGATGACAGCTCGTGCACCGCAGAGCATTTCCGCTGTTCGCCGGAAGCGAGTCGCGAAACGCGGTCATCAGCGCGAGGCCGCGCTCAGCACTTCCGGTGTGGGGCGCCGGCGCGCGTTCGATGCACCCCACGGCGAGCGGGGCGGCAAGGACCAGGACGACCGATCGAAAAAGAGGCAGGACGCGCATGACAGAACATACGACGAAAAACGGGAGCGCGCTGCCGAAGCAACGCGCCCCCGTTCGGGCATACCAAAGCATCCGATTCGTTCAGCTAGCCGTCGCGGACTTGGGTTCCTGTCGCTTGGCGCTCGCCACCAGATAGTCCCGATTCATCTTCTTGATGACATCGATACTGATCTCCTTCGGGCAGGCCTCCTGACACTCACCGACGAGCGTGCAGTGTCCGAAACCCTCGATGTCCATTTGCTCGACCATCGCCAGCGCCCGCGTGTCGCGCTCAGGCTGGCCCTGCGGCAGCATGCCGAGGTGCGTGATCTTGGCGCCCGTGAACAGCGAGGCCGACGCGTTCGGACACGCCGCCACACAGGCACCACAGCCGATGCAGGCCGCGGCGTCCATCGCTTCTTCGACCGTATCCTTGCCAATCAGGATCGAGTTGGCGTCACGCGCTCCGCCGGTATTCACCGACACGTACCCGCCCGCCTGCATGATACGGTCGAAGGAGCCGCGATTCACCACGAGATCCTTGACGATCGGAAACGCTGACGCACGCCATGGCTCGACCGTGATGATGTCGCCGTCTTTGAACGCACGCATATGGAGCTGACACGTGGCCGCACCCGTCCAGGGGCCGTGTGCCTGACCGTTGATCATCATGGAGCACGAGCCGCAGATGCCTTCGCGACAGTCGTGCGCAAAGGCCACCGGCACCTTCCCTTCAGCGGTCAGCTGTTCGTTGAGCAGGTCGAACATCTCGAGGAACGACATGTCCGCGCTGACACCGTCGAGCGTGTACATCTCGAGCTTGCCCGGAGCCTGCGAGGCCGGCTGACGCCAGACGTTCAGAGTGAGCTTCATTACTTGTAGCTCCGGGTGGAGAGGTGCACGTTCTCGTACACCAACGGTTCCTTGTTGAGAATCGGCGCCTTGCCTTCGCCGGCGAACTCCCACGCGGCGACGTACGCAAAGTCATCGTCGTTACGCTGCGCTTCGCCCGCATCCTGGTACTCCACGCGGAAGTGACCGCCGCACGACTCTTCGCGCTCCAGCGCATCGCGGCACATCAGTTCGCCGAGTTCGATGAAGTCCGCCACGCGTCCGGCATTCTCGAGCGCCTGATTCAGCGTGTCACCGCTGCCGGGCACGTTGAGGTTACTCCAGAACTCTTCCTTCAGCGCGGGGATCAGCCTCAGCGCTTCGGTGAGTCCTTCCTTCGTGCGCGCCATACCGCAGTGTTCCCAGATGATCTTGCCGAGCTCCTTGTGGAAGGAGTCGACCGAACGCTTGCCCTTGATGCCGAGCAGGCGCTTGGTCTGTGTGCGTACCGACTCTTCCGCGGCGCGGAATTCGGCGTGCGTGTTGTCGACCTTGGCGAGCTTCGTGCCGGCGATGTAATCACCGATGGTATACGGCGGCACGAAGTAGCCGTCGGCCAGCCCCTGCATGAGCGCCGATGCACCGAGCCGATTCGCTCCATGATCGGAAAAGTTCGCTTCGCCGGCCACGTGCAGACCCGGGATGGTGCTCATCAGGTTGTAGTCCACCCACAAGCCGCCCATCGTGTAATGCACAGCCGGGTAGATGCGCATCGGCTGCCCGTACGGATTTTCGTCCGTGATGCGTTGATACATGTCGAACAGGTTGCCGTAACGCTCGGCGATCGTGTTCTTGCCGAGGCGACTGATCGCGTCGGCGAAGTCGAGATACACGCCAAGACCGCCGGGTCCGACGCCGCGGCCATCGTCGCAAGCTTCCTTGGCGGCCCGCGACGCGATGTCACGCGGCGCGAGGTTTCCGAAGCTCGGATATTTGCGCTCGAGGAAGTAATCGCGCTCCGACTCAGGAATCGCCGATGGCGCGCGGTTGTCGGCGCGCTTGATCGGTACCCAGACGCGTCCGTCGTTGCGGAGCGACTCCGACATGAGCGTGAGCTTCGACTGATGGTCGCCGCTCACAGGAATGCAGGTTGGATGAATCTGCGTGTAGCACGGGTTCGCGAACGCCGCGCCCTTCTTGTACGCACGCCATGTCGCGGTCGTATTCGACAGCATCGCGTTGGTGCTGAGATAGAACACATTGCTGTAGCCGCCCGTCGCGAGCACGACCGCATCGGCCGCATGCGACGTGATGTTGCCGGTGAGCAGATTGCGCGTCACAATCCCGCGCGCATATCCGTCCACGACCACGACATCGAGCATCTCCTCGAACGTGTGCATCTGCACGCCCTTGAGCGCGACCTGACGCTCGAGCGCCGAGTACGCGCCGAGCAGCAGCTGCTGTCCAGTCTGGCCACGCGCGTAGAACGTACGCGACACCTGCGCGCCGCCGAACGAGCGGTTGGCAAGGAGTCCGCCATACTCGCGGGCAAAGGGCACGCCCTGCGCGACACACTGGTCGATGATGTTCACCGACAGCTGCGCGAGACGGTGCACGTTCGCTTCCCGGGCGCGGAAGTCGCCACCCTTGATCGTGTCGTAGAACAGCCGACGGATGGAATCACCGTCGTTCTGGTAATTCTTGGCAGCGTTGATGCCGCCCTGCGCGGCGATCGAGTGCGCTCGGCGCGGCGTATCGTGGTACACGAAGCAGGAGACTTGGTATCCCATCTCCGACATCGTCGCCGCCGCGGACGCGCCGGCGAGGCCGGCACCGACGACGATCACGTTGTGCCGGCGCTTGTTGGCGGGGTTCACCAGCTTCATCGAAAAGCGATGCTGATCCCACTTCTGCTCGAGGGGACCGCTCGGAATCTTTGCGTTCAGGTCGAGCATATCAGTGGGTCTCCGCAGCGGGCGTGGTCAGCGCAGTGGCCGCCGATGATTCGGCGAGCGGCGGCGCCGGCGCAAACTTGCCGAGCACGGCGGCAATCGGGATGATCATGAAGCCGGCAGCGACGATGATCGCCACGGCCAGCGCAATACGACGCTTGAGGGGCTGCGCCGACGGTCGCGCCACACCGAGCGTCCGCACGACGGCCCAGCTGCCGTGGTACAGATGCAAGCCGAGCGCGGCCATCGCCAACAGGTATAATGCCGCCACCAGCGGGTTCGCCAACGCGATGCGCACGTTGTTGTACGGATCGAGCTCGGCGTAATCCGGATGAATCACGCCGACCGTGAGCTGCAGCAGGTGGAGCACGATGAAGACCAGCAGCAGCACGCCACCCCAGCGGATCGTGCGCGCAGCGAACGTGGTGACCTTCGGACGGCGCTGCGCGTACCCCTCCGGCCGCGCGGCGCGAGACAGCATAGTGAGCTGATACGCGGCGACCGCGTGCAGCACGACGGCGGCGATCAGGCCGATACGCACGGCCCACAGCAGCGGCATGCTGGTGCGCAGCAGCAGCGCGTAGTGATACATGGCCTCCTGCCCTTTGAACATGAGCAGATTGCCGGTCATATGACCGATGACGAACAGGATCCCGATGATCCCGGTCACCGCCATCACGATCTTCTTGCCGATCGTGCTTTGCCAGAAACGCGAGAGAACGTACATAAGCGGGGGCAGAAGAAGAAACCAGCGCGCTCACCGTGGTGATCGCGCCGGTCCCGTCAGAATTCAGAGGGAGATCACGGACATCGGTTCGCGCACGGCTTGTGCGGAGCGCTCGAGCGCGGCTCGCTCGTGGTCGGTCAGGTCGATTTCGAGGATCTTCTCGAGTCCGTTGCGACCGAGCTTACAGGGCACGCCGAGGAACAGGCCGGACAGGCCATACTCGCCTTCGAGCCATGCGGCACAAGGCAGGATGCGCTTGCGATCGTGCACGATCGCCTCGACCATCTCGACCGCACCGGCCGACGGCGCATAATACGCCGAGCCCGTCTTCAGGTACTTCACGATTTCAGCACCGCCGTCACGGGCGCGCTGTACGATCGCGTCGAGCTGCTCGCGCGGCATGAGCTGCGTGACTGGGATGCCGCTGACCGTGGTGTACGAAATGAGTGGCACCATCGTATCGCCGTGTCCACCAAGCACCATGGCTTGAATGTCGCGCACCGACACGTCGAGTGCCTCGGCGATGAACGAGCGATAGCGCGCCGTGTCGAGCACGCCGGCCATGCCGATCACGCGCTCGCGCGGGAAGCCGGTCACCTGCTTCGCCACGTAGCACATCACATCGAGCGGGTTCGAAACCACGATCACGATCGCGTGCGGCGACGTGGCCTTGATCTGCTCCGACACCGACTTCACGATGCCCGCGTTCGTGTTGAGCAGGTCGTCGCGCGACATGCCGGGCTTGCGGGCGATACCAGCGGTGATGACGACGATGTCCGACCCGGCCGTTTCCTCATAGCCGTTCGTGCCGATGACGCGCGTGTCGAAGCCTTCGACGGGCGCCGACTCCCACTGGTCGAGAGCCTTGCCCTGGGGGACGCCGTCGACGACGTCCACCATTACCACCGTGCGTCCAAGCGACTTCTCGGCGATGCGCTGCGCCGTGGTGGCGCCGACATTGCCCGCGCCAACGACCGTGATCTTATTGACCATGTTGTGCCGGTTCTCCGAACGGGTGTCCGAGCGAAGTGAAATGATGCGGAAGAGCGACGTTTTAGCTAAATACCGGTTAGACGGTTAGCTGCGCATCGACTCAGCGAAAGGATTGCTTTCGCAACTTAGAGTGGTGCACCGACGTGAGCAACACGAACGGTCAGCCGCCGACCTGACTAAGGGCGCGAAGACCGCCGACGCGCATCTGCAGCAGTTCATGCGCCTTCGGCTTCTCGGCCAGCGCCTGGATAAAAAGCGGGGCGAGCGGCATGCCGGTTCGGATCGCATCGCGTAGCAACACTTCATGGTCACCGAACAGACAGGTACGCAGTCGCCCGTCAGCCGTGAGACGCACGCGGTTACATCGCTCGCAATACGTGTGCGTCATCGGGGTAATCACGCCGATGGTTCCAGCAGCTCCAGGGTAACGATAGTACACGGCGGGACCGTTCCCGCGAGACGGCCCGGAGTCGGGTTCCAACGCCTCGACCGCCCGAATGCGCGACAGCACTTCGTCCGTCGGGACGACATGATCGAACGTCAGCTCGCGCAGCTCGCCCACCGGCATGAGCTCGATGAACCGAACGTGCCACGGATTGTCCCGCGTGAGCGCGGCGAAGTCGGCGACCTCATCGTCGTTGATTCCGCGCATGACAACCACGTTGATCTTGATCGGGCCGAGACCTGCGGCCTGTGCGGCCCGTGCAGATTCGACGAGATCGAAGTGGAGATCTCGTCGGGCAATCTTCACCACACGCTCCGGGCGCAGCGAATCGGCGCTGATATTCACACGATCGAGGCCGGCATCAGCGAGTTCGGCGGCCATGGCCGGCAGCTTCACGCCATTCGTCGAGAGCGCAATATCCTCGATGCCGGGGATGTCGCGCAACATTCGCACAAGCGTCGCAAGTTGCGGCCGTATCGTAGGTTCTCCGCCGGTAATGCGCAGCCGCCTGAGCCCCATCGGCGCGAGCTGACGCACGACATCGGCGATCTCCTCGTACCGCAGAATGTCCGCCTTCGGGAGCCAGGGGAGACCCTCCAGCGGCATGCAATACTGACAACGAAAGTTGCATCGATCGGTCACCGAGATGCGCAGGTACTCGATTTTCCGCCCGAATTGATCGTGCGACTCGCCGAGGACGGGAGCAACGAGGGCCTCGGAGGATGTCACGCCTGCACCTTCGTCGGATCGAGCCATTCGCGATCTCCGCTCAGGTAGTGCTCGCGCTTCCAGATCGGTACGCGTCGCTTGAGTGCTTCGATGACATCGCGCGCCCCGTCCATGGCCTGAGCACGGTGTGCATGCGCTGCCACGATGGCCACGCTGGCCTCACCGATTTCGAGCGTGCCCACGCGATGCTCGACGACCAGCCGTAAACCGGCGATCCGCCCGCACGTCTCTTCCGCGATGGCCCGTAACTCCGACTCGGCCATCGGACCGTAGGCTTCGTACTCCATGCCGCTCACCGGTCGCCCGTCGTTCAGGTCGCGAACCGTGCCCAGGAACATCGACACCGCGCCAACGCCGGGAGCCTGCGCCCGCGACAAGAGAGCACCGACGTCGATGGGGGCGCTCACGATGGCCACGTGCAGCACGTCGCGCTCGGGCACCATCATCCGCCCGCCACCGGAGGAATCAGGGCAATCTCATCGCCAACCTGCACCGCGACATCCTCGCGAACCCACGTGCGATTCACCGCGACCAAGGGTGCCGCCGGCAGTCGGTCACCGCCCGGCATCGATCGGATGACACGCACAAGATCGGCAACCTGGCACGGCACGTCGATGGGCACGTCGAGACGACGGGCGCCGAAGGCATCGGCGTAGGACGCGAAGAGAAGTACCGGAATGCTCATGTTGTATACAAGATAGCCGGTAGTAAGCGGAATCGAGCGACTGCGGCCTACGCCTCGTTCATTTCCTCAGCGTCATCATCCTCGAGCATGCTTTCGTCAACGCCAGCCACTATGGCGCGCAGCTCCTTGCTGGGCTTGAAGACGGGGACCGGACGCGCCGAGACTTCGACAGGCGAGCCGGTGCGCGGATTGCGCGCCATCCGTGTCTTGCGCTGCCGGATCTTGAACGTACCGAAACCACGCACTTCGATATTCTTCTGCTCCTGAAGGGCTTCCTTGATGGCGTCGAGGAAGGCGTCGACTACCCGCGCACAATCCTTCTTGGAGATGGTCGGTCCGGCCGTCTGCGCGATACGCGCCGTGACGTTCTCAACCAGATCGGCTTTCGTCATGGACTCTACCAAAGGGTCGACGTGCCGTCCCCGTTTCCAGGGGCGCCCGGCACGCATCGAAGATCAAGCGAAGAAAGCGAACGTATGACGTTAGTGCTTATCAGTCAAGCGTTTGGGTCACTTCACTGACGACGATTTCTCAGGGCGTCGAGAAACCTATCGAACAGGGGAACCGCATCGTGCGGTCCCGGCGCGGCTTCGGGATGGTACTGGACGGCGAAGATCGGCAACGTCCGATGACGCAGTCCTTCGACCGTTCCATCGTTGAGGTTGACATGGGTGATCGCGAGATCCGGCGCCCCCTCGACCCCGTCAACCGAGCCGACCACCGCGAAACCGTGGTTCTGCGACGTAATCAGCACTTTTCCCGTCGCGAGATCCTTGACCGGCTGGTTCCCGCCACGATGTCCAAACGGCATCTTTTCGGTGCGCGCACCAAACGACAGACCGATCAATTGGTGACCGAGACAAATCCCGAACATAGGCGTCCTGGTCGCCGCGATCTCACGGATCGCAGCGGGCGCGTAGGTCACGGCATCAGGGTCACCCGGTCCGTTCGAGAGGAATACGCCGTCGGGATTCATGGCGAGCACGCGATCGGCCGGAGTATCCGACGGCACCACCGTCACGCGGCAATCGTGCGCTTCGAAGAGGCGCAGAATGTTCCGCTTGATCCCGTAGTCGTAGGCCACGACGTGAAAGGTCGCGTCCGTCTTGCCCCAGGAGTACGCCTCACGGGTCGACACCACCGACGCGAGGTCGAGCCCTTCCATGCTCGGGCAGCCCTCGAGCACGGCGAGCGCTTCGTGAGTTGGCGTATCGCCGATCCCAAT